>NZ_AEAA01000050.1:0-58750 GCF_000179335.1 Peptoniphilus sp. oral taxon 836 str. F0141 | reverse complement strand
AAAAGTTTTTTATAATTTTTTTACTTTATTTTTACGAGATATATATTATCTTATTGCGACAACTCGTATAGTATACTATGATTTATTTTTCTTGTCAATAGTTTCTTCTAAGTTTTTTATAATTTTTTCTATATTTTCGTCTGAGTGTAATCTGTAGGATTTTTTGAAGTTTTCTAGAGCTTCTTCAAGTTTATTTTCATTTAAATTTATAGTAGCTAAATCATAATAAAGTATATTTGATTCCTTTTCTATCTCTATTGCTTCTTCTAATATTTTCTTTGCTCTATTTATTTGTCCTTCTTGGGCATATGCCATAGCTAGTAAACTTGCATTTTCATCTGTAATTTTTTCTAGATATGATAATTCTAGAAATTTTGATGCTTCTTCAAATTTTCCTAAAGCGTAGTTTACTTTTCCTTTTAATAAGTTTAAAAGCATTTTATCCTTGTAGTCTAAGCTAATTTTTTCTAATGCTTGAAGAGCCTTAAAATTATCTCCGTATATTATATAAGTTTGTGCAGCTTCTATTGATACAAAGTCTTCTATCTTTACAAGTTCCTGTCTTACCTCTTCTTTTGTTGATTCTTCTTTTGAATAAAAAAGGTATTTTTCAAAATATAATTTTGCTTTTATGAAGTGTCCTCTGTTTTCGTATATATAGGCTAGCCTTAGGTAGGGTGGAGCAAATTTTTCGTCTTCTTCTATCATATCTAAATAATTATTTATTATATTACTTTCTGCTTGTTCTAACTCTTTATAGTCAAATTCATCCCTATTTTTATCTGTATAATATTCGATTACTTGGTATTTGCTAAATAAGATTCTTTTATCAAAGCCATATAGGTTTTCATAAGCTTGTAAATATATTATTGCTGAGGCTGAATCATTTTTTAGTGATTCATATGCCTTACTTATTATATATTCAAAGGGTTCTTTAAGAATATCTTTTATATTTTTTATATATATCTGAGAATTTTTAATATCTTTTTTTATTCCTATTAGATAAATCATTGAGTCTATGAATTTTTCCAAATCTATGCCAGCATAAAAAGATTTATCCCTAAGACCTTTTTTTAAATATGAAAATTTAAGGGGATAATCTATCCCCTTTTTTAAATACATATCATCTTTAATTTTTATATTTTCTTTTAGTTCTATAAATCCTATTCTCTCAATTTTTTCATTAATTTCTTTTTCTAGTTTTTCTTCAATCGTCATAATATTCTCCCATATAGGCTCTTTTTCTTCTTGTTGAATTGTTTAATATTGTAAATAAATTGCCCCTAAAGATTGCATAAACTCCAGTCAAAAGAAGGGCGATTATCGCCTTTATATTGCTTGTGCCCATTAGTGGTGACATTTGAAAATTGCCAAGAGGAATGTCGATTACATTTGACATCATTAATCCTTGTGCAATTGAAAATCCCATAACTTGTGTTATTAATAAATATAATATAAAAGGTAACATCCATAAAAAGGCATTTTCTTTTAAAAATTCTACGCACTTGCTATAGGCTTGAGTATAAGTATTTCCTCCAATATATATTTCTTCTGCTATGGGGTTAAAAAGAACTACTAAAATCACGCTTATGAATAAGTGTGCTACGGGTAAATTTCCAAGCATTGGTGTTATCCATGAAATTATTATCAATATAAAATATACTGAATATATTGATGAGAAATAGTCTGTAAATGACCTTGTAAAATTGTTAAAAGATATTCTGTTGTAATATATGACATCACTAAGCATAGAAAAATAACTAGATAATATCATAGAAGATACTATAGGCAACAAAAATCCAGATAATACCCCTAAAGTTGGGGCTATAAATATTGAAAAAATATTTATAGCTATTTGATATAAGGCTCCATAAAAAATTGGTCCTAATAATATTACAGGATTATTTTTTATGTTTTTAAGTGTTTTTTTTATGGCTTTATTATAAACTAAAGTTAAATCTTCAAAAAAACTCATAAAGCCTCCTTTACATCTTTTCAGGTGCTTTAATTCCTAACAAATCAAGCCCTTCTCTTATAACATTTTTTACGCTATAGCATAATAATAGTCTAGTATTTTTTGTTAGCTCATCATCTACAAGTATAGGTCTTTGGGTGTAAAATTTGTTGAAATTTTTTGCAAGTTCTACAATATATCTTGTAATAATATAGGGTTCAAATTTATTATGTGCATCTATAACTACATCTGTGAAATTGTATAAATTTCTCAAAATATCAACTTCTTCTTGACCTTGTAATAAGGAGAAATCAAATTTCTTATCTAAGGAAAATTCACCTTTTTCTAGTAGTGATGATATTCTGGCGTGTACATATTGAACATATGGACCGCTTTCTCCTTCAAAAGATAGAGTTTTGTCCCAATTAAATACATAATCTTTTATTCTTTGGTTGAATAATTCTTGGAATTTTATTGCTCCTATACCAACAATTTCAGCCAACTCTTCTTTGTTTTCAATTTTTCTTGATGTTTTTTCTTCTCTTTGGTCTAAAATTTCTCTTACTTTTTCTATAGCCCTATTCAAAACATCTTCAAGATATACTACCTTACCTTTTCTTGTTGATAGGGTTCCGTCTTCTAAAGATACCATACCAAAAGCCACATGGATTATTTCATCATACCAATCAAAGCCTGCCTTTTTAAGAGCAGCTTTTAATTGTTTAAAATGCAAACTTTGTTGAGAACCAACTACATAAATGCTTCTGAAAGGTTTATAATTTTCGTGTCTATATTTTGCTGCAGCTAAATCTCTAGTCAAATAAATTGTTGTACCATCACTTTTAACTACGATTGCTGGCGGCAAATCATACTCATCTAAGTTTATTACCTCTGCACCTTGAGATTCTTCTAAAATATTTCTATTTCTTAAATCTTCAATCAATGCAGGCATCTTATCTGAATAAAAACTTTCTCCATTATAGGAATCAAATTCTATATCAAGCATCTTATAAACTCTGTTAAATTCTTTTAAGGAAACTTCTTTAAACCATTTCCAAATCTCTACAGCTTCAGGATTTTGGTTTTCTAATTCTTTAAACCAATATCTGCACTCTTCTTTAACTTCTTTGTCTTCTTCTGCTAATGTGTTGACTTTAACATAAAGTTTTAAAAGCTCATCAATAGGATTTTCTTCTATTTTTTTCTTATCTCCCCATTTTTTGTAGGCATATATAAGCATACCAAATTGAGTTCCATAATCTCCCAAATGGTTTATTGCTATGGTATTATAACCTAAAAATTGATAAATTCTTTTTATGGAATCTCCGATTACTGTTGATCTGATATGACCTATATGAAATGGTTTAGCTATATTTGTAGAGGAATATTCTACGCATACATTCTTTCCCCTACCTATGGTGCTTTTGCCAAAATTTTCTTTTTTATCAATAGTTTCTTTTAGGACTTCTTCTGCCAAAATATCTTTATCTATAAAGAAATTCAAATAAGCACTTTTATTTTCAATCTTTGCAAAATATTTAGATTCAATTTTTTTTGCCAACTCTTCTGCTATAATTGCTGGGTTTTTTCTGTAAATTTTTGCTAATGAAAATACTGGAAAGGCAAAATCTCCCATTTTATAATCAGGTGGAATCTCAACCATTCTCTCTATTTCATCTTTATTCAAGCCCTCGATATTTTCATTTAAAATATTTATAATTTCTTCTTTAAAATTAATCATAATCTCTCCTTATTTTAAAATTACTCTAGTTACTCCATCTCCACCTTCATTATAGGGTGCATCTGAATATGATTTAACATTTTTTTGTTTTTTTAGGTATTCTCTTAATTTTTTCCTTAAAACCCCTGTGCCTTTACCATGGATTAAGTTCACTGTTTTTAAGCCAGCCAAAAAGGCGTCATCAAGATATTTATCAACAAGATCTCGTGAATCCTCAAAGTTTTTACCCCTTAAATCTATCTGGCTTTTAACATCCATGGTTTTTGATTTAATGATGTTTCTGGTTTTTGTCTTTGACACTTCATCTATTGGATCAATCTTTGTAAGAGATTCTTTTGGTACTTTCATTTTCATTATACCTGATTGTATATAGATATTACCTTTACTATCAGGCAATTCCAAAACTGTAGAAATATTTCCAAATGAATTTCTTACCTGATCGCCTACTTTTATATCTTCAATGGGTTTTTTTGCCTTTTCAATTACAAATTTCTTGTCATTATCAACTTTTCTTATGCTATTTCTTAATAAATCACCCGACTCTTGTATTCTTCGTGCTTGGTCTGATGAAATCTCAGCCTTTAAAGATGATATCTCATCTAAAATTAAGTCCACATTTTCCTTAGTTGATAATAAAATTCTTCTCGCCTCATCTTTTGCCTCTTTAAGAATTTTCTCCTTAGAATTTTCAATCTTTTTTAATTCATTTTCAAGCCTTGCGTTTTGCTTTTCCAGATCGCTTTTATGTCTTTTTGCAAGTTCTTTAAATTCTCTTGTCTTGGTCCTATCTTTTTCAATAGATGCAAGAACTTTTTCAAATTCTATATTTTCTTGAGATATAAGATCCCTAGCATGATTTATAATTTTTTGAGATAGACCAAGCCTTTTTGAAATCTCAAAGGCATTAGATTTCCCAGGCAGACCGATTAAAAGTTTATAGGTGGGGCTTAGGGTATTTATATCAAATTCCATTGATGCATTTTTTACCCCTTCTGTTGTCAGAGCATAAATCTTTAGCTGATTGTAGTGGGTTGTTGAAATACATCTTATTTTTCTTTCTAACATAAAATCCATTATTGAACGAGCAAGAGCCGCTCCTTCTGTGGGATCTGTTCCCGCTCCTAATTCATCAAATAATACTAATGAATCTTCATCTACTTTTTCTAAAATTTCTACAATATTAGTCATATGTGATGAAAAGGTAGACAAATTTTGCTCTATAGACTGTTCGTCACCTATATCTGCAAATAAATTATTAAATATGCCCACTTGTGAATCTTCATCGGCTGGTATATGTAAACCATACTGAGCCATAAGCTGTAAAATTCCTAGGGTTTTTAAAGTTACTGTTTTTCCACCCGTATTGGGTCCTGTTATTATTAAGGATGTAAAATCTTTACCTATATAAATATTTATAGGTACTGCAATTTTCCTATTTAACAATGGATGATAGGCATTTTTTAAATCAATATATCTATTTTTATTGACCTTGGGAAGATTTGCTCCCATATCAAGAGATAATTTGCCTTTAGCAAAAATAAAATCAATTTCTCTTAAAATTAATTCGTTTGACTCAATAGAAGTTGAAACTTCAGCGACTTCTTCAGATAATTCTTTTAAAATTTTTTCAACTTCTTCTTTTTCTTCAATTTTTAAAGTTTTTATTTCGTTATTAGCATTAACAACTTCAATAGGCTCAATGTATACAGTTTGCCCTGACCCTGAAATATCATGGACAAGACCTTTTACCTTTGACTTGTTTTCATTTCTTACAGGAATTACATATCTACCCTCACGCATAGTGATAATACAATCTTGAAGATAATCTTTTTGACTCTGTAAAATTTTTTCTAGCTTTTCTCTCAAAGAGCCTTGCAATTTAACTATGTTTCTTCTTATTGAAAGAAGTTTTCTTGATGCATCATCAGCAACTTGATCTTCTGATATTATTTTTTTATTTATGGAGTCTTCTAAATTTCTATTAATATATAAATTATCAATTAAATCTTTAATTATACTTATGTTTTCTGTATTTTCATCCTTATCATCTTTTTTTAAGTAATTTTTTAAAAGCCTAGAAACTCTTAAAAAATTACTTATGTCAATAAGATTAGAAGGGTTTAATATTCCACCTAATGATGCTCTTCGTAAAACATCTCTTAAGGAAATAATTGCAAAAAGAGGCGGTTCCCCTTTTTTTACAATTAAACTTACAGCTTCAGAAGTTTCTTTTAACCTTTTATTAATTTCTTCATAATCGGTTGATATTTCTATTTCATCTATATAATCTTTGGTTATGTTTGCAGAAGCAAAATATTTTAATTTATCTAATATCTTATTAAGTTCCAAAGTTCTTATAGCTTTTTTAAAAGTCATAATATCCCCCTGTGGAAGTGTCCCTTTGTTAATGAATGAGTTTTTTCTTTAATCTTAATCTTTAACTTTTCTGTCTTTTCTTTATTGTAGCCTAATTTGTAATGTGAGTAAACATCTTCTAAAAATTCATCTGAAATGATATATGGGCTTATATTTAATTTTTTTAAATCGTTCATTTCCTTATCTAAAAATATAGGATAGGAATTTAAAATTTCTGAAATATGTCCTCTTCTGATCAGTTCAAAATCAACATTTTTTTCATCTCTCAAATAATAATTTGTATATGCACAATTTTTACAGTTAGAATCATCCAAACAACCCTTGACTAAAGCGTATGGACAATGGTGCATGGTCATAACTGGTATTTTTCCATAAACAATTAGGCTTAAATTGAAATCAGTATTTTCCCTTATCTCTTTAATTTGGGATAAATTCAGTTCAGGAGATAAAACTGCAGAAGAAAAGCCAATTTCCTTCAAAAAATTAAGATCTGAAATATTAAAAATATTAAGTCCAATATCAGCGTGAAGGCTAAAACCTAAATCCCATAACACTTCAATTTGACTTATATTATTTATAAAAATACCCTGTATTTTTTTATCTTTAATATTATCCCTTATTTGTTCAAGCTCTTTAGAATCATAAATTTTCCCTAACTTTATATATACTTTTTTAAAATTTAATTTATCTAAATCTATCTTAGCTAAATCTTCATATCTTAAAATTATCTTAATATTTTCATCATTAAGTAGTTTTAAATGACTTAAAGAGGAAATTTCAACAAAGATTTTGCCATCTTCTTTCTTATAAGTAGGTGCTTTTTTAAAATTTTCTTCTCTTTCATTTCTATCTACGGCTGATAATTTTTCCTCAAATATGCTGACCAATTCCCTTCTCATTTGATTAATCTGAGAGGTTTTTAAAAATGAATCTTCATCCATTTCAATATTTATATTTTTTATCCTAAAAACTGTATCCCCTAATTTTTCTAAAAGGTCTTTTATCTTTTCTTGACTTAGTGGAGCATTTTGCGATTTTTCCACAAAATCTTTTGAATAAATATCTATTGTATAGCCAGAACAATATCCTATTAAATGGGCTTTTTCTCCCTTTTTAATTTTCATATTTAAGTCTAAATCTAGAAAAAAATCATCTTCTCTATTAATCTTTTTTTCTAATTTTTTTTGTAAATCTATGGAAAAAGTTCTATTAATCACTGAGGGAACTTTTATTTTTTTATTAAAATTTATCTCATATATTTTGTCTTTTTTAAAGTCCTTAAAAGATTTTTGCCCAACTCTCTCTTTAAGTCCTAAAAATTCCAATCCATCTCCAACTTCAATATCCCTACTAAATTTTACCTTATAATAATTTCCTTTACCTTCAAAGACTTTTCCAATCTCAATCCCTCTGTTATCAGGTCTATCTATGGAAATAAAATTTTTACCAAAATCTTTATTATTAATGCCTTTAGTAAATCCCCTATTAAATATCTGCAGGACTTCTTCCCTATCATTTTTATTTAACTCGCCATCAAGAACTTTTTTATAGGTGCTAACAATTTGATATACATACTCTGGATTTTTCAACCTACCTTCGATTTTTAAAGAATAGGCTCCCAAGTCTATTAAATTTTTTACAGTATCTAAAGAATTCAAATCTTTTGGAGATAAAAAATATTGTCTTTGTGAAAGACTTTGGCCATTTTTACTTATGAGTTCATAAGATTTTCTACAAGCACCCCTACATTCTCCACGATTACCAGATTTTCCTCCTATCATTGAAGACATCAAACATTGACCTGAATATGATACACACAAGGCTCCATGAATAAAAACTTCAATTTCTAAATTCGTCTTTTCTTTTATGAGTTCAAGTTCATAAAGTGGTGTTTCTCTAGCTAAAACTACCCTAGAAAACCCTAAATTTTCAAGAAATTTTGCCCCATAATAATTATTTATTGTCATCTGTGTAGAAGCATGAAGTTCAAAATCTTTTAATTCTTTTTTTATTCTCATGGCAAAGCCAATATCTTGCAAAATGAGTGCGTCAACACCTATATCATATAGGCTTTTAACAAAATCCATTGCCTCATTCATTTCCTTATCTGCAATTAAAATATTTACTGTTACAAAAACCCTCTTATTTCTCAAATGTGCATAATTTACTGCTTTTTCAATTTCATCTACAGAAAAATTTGATGCCTTAGCCCTTGCTGAAAATTTTTGACCACCCAAATAAACTGCATCGGCACCTGCCGATATTGCCACAATAAATGTTTCGTAATTTCCTGCAGGTGCCAAAATTTCATAATTATTTCTCATCATATAAACTTTCCAATTCTCTTGATAAGTCTATTATCTTTTTTTGTGCTTGTTGATTTTGATTTTTTAAATTATTATTTTCTTTTCTTAAGTTACTAATATCTTCGTTTAGAATTTTGATTTTATCATTCTTTTTAAAATTATCACTAGATTTTTCTTTGAGTTCTTCGTTAGTTTTGTTGAATTTTTTACGCAAGTCTAAAATTTCATCATTGGATTGTTTATTGACTCCTCTTAATTTGGAAATTTCTTCCTTAAGTTTAGAAATTTCTTCAACCTTTTCTAAAGCTTGTGCTTTATCCTGACTGATTTTGCCCATTTCAGCCTTTGATTTCTTTTCCTTTTGCAACTCATCTAGAATATTTAGAGCCGTTAAAATAGTTGATTCCAATTGATTTAACTTATAATTGGACTTTTCAATATTAGTAATTCTTTCATTTAACTCTGTGGCAAGATTTTTTATATAAGATGGGTCTTCTCCTCCTACCACATAGAATTTCATGTCTTTAATTTTTACTTCTACACGCTTTTGTGACATAAATCCTCCTAACTTCTCAATACTGCCCCCAATTGTTTTTCAATTGATTTTACAACATTTTCTGAAATAGTGCTGATATCATCATCAGTTAAGGTTCTATCTTTACTTCTAAATACTAAAGAGAAAGCTAAAGATTTCTTGCCTTTTTCTATATTATCTCCCTCATAAATATCGAATACTTTAAAGGATTCCAATAAGTCTTTTCCATTATCTTTTGCAATTTTTTCAATTTGAGATGCTTCAATATCTCTATCCATAACAAAAGCAAAATCTCTTTTTATTGAAGGATATTTGAAAAGTTCCTTAAAAGTATAATTATTAATTGAATTTTCAGTGATAAAGTCAAAGTCAAGTTCTGCTACATAAACTTTTTTCTTCATTGAGTAATTTTTAAGAACTAAAGGATGAACTTCTCCAAGTATTCCCAAACTGTGGCCCTTATAAAATATCTCTGCACATCTACCTGTGTGAAGATATGATTTTTTTATTCTTTTATAGGTAAAGCCTGATAGTCCTACATTCCACAATATTTTTTCAATGCTTTCTTTTAAATAATAAAAATCACCAATATCATAAAATCCCATTACAAGTTTTAATTTTTCTTCTGGTAATTCTTTTTGAGATTTAAAGAATGTATTTCCAATTTCAAATCCTGCTACATTTTCATTAAATCTTGCTGCATTTTTGGAAAGAGCATCGATCATTGAAGGAATTAGAGAAGGTCTCATAATAGAATAATCTTCGCCTAAGGGATTCAAAATATTTAAAGTATCTCTTATTGGGTCATCTTTATCAATATTTAACTTATCAAATATTGTTGGGCTTACAAAAGAATAAGTCATAAATTCATTGTAGCCAAGCCCAGTCAAGAAGTTTTTAATTCTTATTTCAATTTCCCTGTAATGAGGGCGAGAGCCAACTGAAAGTTCCCCACGCAAAGGCTTTTTTTCAATATTTGCATAGCCATAAATTCTTGCCACTTCTTCAATTAAATCTTCGGCTATATTTATATCTCTTCTAAATGTTGGAACTTTTGCGCTTATTATATCTCCATTAATTTGACATTTAATTTCAAGCCTTTGCAAAATAGATGCAATTTCTTCTGTTGAAAGTTCTATGCCCATTAGGTTGTTATTTTTTTCTTTAGAAAGTTCAATTACTTTTTCTTCTACCTTATTTTTATATACATCAATATGTCCATCAATAACATTACCAATGTTTAAAGCTTGAGCCAAATGGCACATACGATTTACAGATATTTCACAAAGATTTGGGTCAAGCCCCTTTTCAAATCTTCCAGAAGCTTCAGAGCGAAGGTTTAATCTTTTTGATGTTTTTCTGATATTGTCTTCATTAAAGCAAGCTCCTTCAATTAAAACATTTTTAGTGTTTTCGTTGATTTCAGAATCCAAGCCTCCCATTATTCCACCAAGACCTATGATTTCTTCTCCATCAGTAATTAAAATATCTCCACTTTTCAAATCTCTTTCTTTTCCATCAAGGGTCTTAAATTTTTCTCCATCTCTTGCTTCTCTAACTACTACTTTTTTATTTTTCAAAGAGTCTAGGTCAAAAGCGTGCATAGGAGTTCCTAATTCAAGCATAATAAAGTTAGTTAAGTCAACAATATTTGAAATTGGTCTAACTCCTGCTGCCATCAAATAATTTTGCATCCACAAGGGTGATGGTTCAATTTTTATATCAGATAAAACTCTTGAATAATATCTATAACAATTTGGTGTGTCTATTTGAATATCTTCTAAAAAGTCCTTGATATTTCCTTTGGCATTTTTAACTTCAACAGAGGGTCTTTTTATTTTTTTATCAAGAGTTGCCGCTGTTTCTAGAGCCATGCCTATGATTGATAGACAATCTGGTCTATTTGGAGTAATTTCAAACTCTATAATTGGTTCATTTAAGTCTAAAAGTTCTATTACATCTGCGCCAACTTCTGTATTTTTTGGAAAAATAAATATCCCATTTCTTGCTTCTTTAGGAATAACAGAAACATCGTATCCAAGTTCTTCTAAAGAACACATCATCCCTTGTGATTCTACTCCTCTAAGTAGTCCACTCTTAATTTCTATTCCATTATGAAGTTTTGCTCCGTCAAGGGCTACAGGGACAATTGCTCCTTCAAAAACATTTTTCGCTCCCGTAACAATTTGTAAATCTTTATCTTTAAAATTAACTTTGCAAACAACTAATTTATCAGCATCAGGATGCTTTTTTATTTCTATAATTTTACCAGTATATACACCTTCTATGCCCTCAGACCTTGTAATAATAGATTCAACGTGAGAACCTGAGTCTGAAAGTTTATCTGCAAGTGTTTTTATATCTTCATCTAAATCTATATAATCCTTCAACCATTTAATAGGTACGTACATTTCTCCTCCTAAAATTGTTCCAAAAACTTAGTATTATTTTCAAACATCATTCTAATATCTTTTATGCCATATCTTACCATGGCTATTCTGTCAATTCCCATACCAAAGGCAAAGCCTGAATAAATTTCAGGGTCAATACCACAATTTCTAAGAACGTTAGGATGAACCATACCGCAGCCTAAAAGTTCCATTGACCAACCTGTATGATTACAGCTAGGGCATCCCTTGCCTTTGCAATTTGGACAAGTGGTATCTACTTCCAAAGAAGGTTCTGTAAAAGGAAAATAATGAGGTCTATATCTTGTTTTCATATCTTTTCCAAAAAATGCCTTGACAAAATAATCGAGCGAATGCATTAGATTAGCAATTGTTACATTTTTATCTATTACTAGACCTTCCATTTGGTGGAACATTGGTGAGTGTGTTGCATCAACTTCATCATTTCTAAAAACTCTTCCTGTACATATCATTCTCAAAGGAGCTCCTATTTCTTTCATAGCTCTGATTTGACAAGGTGAAGTTTGTGTTCTAAGTAATTTTTTATCATCAAAATAAAATGTATCTGTCATATCTCTGGAAGGATGATTTGCCGGAGTATTTAATAAATCAAAATTATTTTCTACAGTTTCAATTTCAGGTCCGTCATATACTAAAAATCCCATTTTAATAAACAAATCTTCCAAGTCTTCGATAGTTCTTTTTAATGGATGGTAGTGTCCAAGAATTAAATTATCAGTTTCTAAGGTAACATCTATTCTTTCAGCTTTTAACTTTTCTTCCAAAAGTGCATTTTTTATAATATTTTCTTTTTCTTTTAGTGAGTTTTCAATATTTTCTCTAATTTCATTGGCAAGGGCTCCCATTTTAGGTCTTTCTTCCTTAGAGAGTTTGCCCATTTCCTTTAAAAGTCCCGTTAAGGCTCCTTTTTTACCTAAATATTTTATCTTTATCTCTTCAATTGTTTTTAAATCTATGGCATCCTTAATATTATTTAAAGATGCTTCTTTAATTTTGAAAAGTTCCTCTCTCATAACATCCTCCCTTTTTTCCTTATAATTATACCATTAGGATAAAAGCAATACAAAAATTTTTCTAAATATACTTACAATAAATTAATAAATACCAATATATCCGTCAGTTCTTTTTTCTGTAGCACCTACATAAGATCCGTTTTCTAGCCTTAAAATAATTTGTCCTCTGCCCATATCTGTATAATCAGATCTTATAATCATATTATGACCAAATTCCTTTAAAGTATTAATCATATAATTTCCGTAATCCATTTCTATTTCCACATTTTTATCTCCTGTCCACATAAATCTTGGAGCATCAAGAGCCGCCTGTGGATTCAAATTAAAATTAATCATATTTGTTAGTACTTGAACATGAGCCTGTGGCTGCATAAAACCTCCCATAATTCCAAAGGGACCTATTGCTTTATTATCTTTACTAATAAAACCTGGAATTATTGTGTGATAAGGAAGTTTTCCTCCACTCAAAGCATTTACACTGTTAGAATCAAAAGAAAAATTAGCAAGTCTATTATTTAATGCAATTCCTGTAGTTGGTACTACAATACCAGAACCGAATCCATTATAGTTTGATTGAATTAAAGAAACCATATTTCCCTCACTATCAGCCGTAGCCATATAAACTGTAGAAGGTGAAATAGGTAAAATATTTTTATAATTTTTTGCACAAGTTCCTATTAATTTTTTTCTTTTTTCGGCATATTCATCAGATAAAAGTTCATCTACTCTTTTTTTCATAAAAGATGGGTCTGAAATATATGTTTTGCCATCCGTCATAGCAATTTTTATAGCCTCGATAATTTTGTGCAGAGTTTTTGGGTCTTCCCTGTCAGTTAAAGTTAATTTATTTAAAATGTTTAACGCCATTAAAACTGAAACTCCGTGACCATTCGGTGGCATCTCCCAAATATCATAACCTTTATATTTTGTACTTATAGGATCTACCCATAAAGGCTTATATGCTTTCAAATCATCTATATCTAAAAAACCGCCAAGGTCTTTAACAGAAGTAGAAATTTTTCTTGCCAAATCACCACTATAAAAAGATTTCCCCTCAGTTTCTAAAATTTCTTCCAAGGTATTTTTCAAATTATCATTTTTTACTATATCTCCAGCTTTTGGTGCTTTCCCCTTATCAGAAAATACCTTGAAAAATTCTTCTAAGCCACAAATATCTTTTAAATTTTTATATTTATTAACTTCATCATCCCAAAGTTTTGCAACTTTTGGAGAAAGGGCGTAACCATTCTTAGCATAATTAATTGCTGGTTCAAAGATTTCTTTTAAAGGCAATTTACCAAACTTATTATAAATTTCAAACCAAGCCCCAACTGCCCCCGGTGTGTTTACTGAATCTACTCCAAAGAAAGGCATATCCTCATAAGATTTTTCTCTAAGAGCTTGTATTGATATTTTCTTAGGACTTCTACCACTTCCATTGATACCATATAATTTATTTTTATATGAAATTATGGCAAATAGATCAGCACCCAAACCATTACAGGTCGGTTCCACAACTGGCATAGAAATAGCTGCTGCAAGGGCTGCCTCAATAGCATTTCCACCTTTTCTTAAAATTTCAATACCCGCTAGTGCAGCACTTGGATTAGATGTTGCTACCATTGATTTATTTGAAAATACTACTCCTCTTCTTGAAGAGTATGGATAAGAATTAAAATTAAATTCCATAAATCCTCCTACTTATTTTTATATTTTAACATAAGTGAATTTTTTCAATGATAAATAAAGAAAAAACTCTGAATATATCAGAGCTTTTAAATTATTATTCATTAGGCTTTGCAAAAATCATTTTGCCTGCTGCAGTTTGTAGGGCGGAGGTAACTGTAACATCAATAGTTTTTCCAATAAGATGTTTGCCATTTTCGACAACAATCATAGTCCCGTCATCAAGATAACCTAAACCTTGGTTAAATTCACGACCGGCTTTTACTATTTGAATTTGCATTTCTTCTCCCGGCAAATAAACGGGTTTTACTGCATTGGCAAGTTCATTAATGTTTAAAACAGGAATTTTTTGAACAAGAGCGACTTTATTTAAATTGTAATCATTTGTTACGATTTTACCGTTTAAATCACCTGTAAGTTTAAGAAGTTTTGAATCAACTTCTGAAATATCTTCATAGGGTTCTTGTTCAATAACTAAATTTACATCATTGAGGTTTTGAATCTCCTTTACAACATCTAAGCCTCGTCTTCCTCTTTTTCTTTTTAAAGAATCAAAAGAATCAGCAATATGTTGCAATTCTTCCAAGACAAAAACTGGTATAACAATTGTCCCCTCAACAAAACCTGATTTAATAATATCCAAAATTCTTCCATCTATAATTACTGATGTATCAAGAACTTTTGGAGTCCCATCAAAGTTTTTATATTTTATTTTATCTTTAGGTGGTTTTTTGTTGGACACAACAAAATCTTTAATCTTAAAATTTAATACATCCTTATTTGAAAGACCAATTTTTAATCCTAAGTACCCAAATATTCCATATAAAATAATTGAGATGGCACTACCCACATAAGGAATTGGGATTTTGTATATAGGCTGAGAAATTAAAAAAGCCAATATAAAACCAATAATAATTCCTAATACCGCAAAGATAATTTCTGTTAATGACCTTTGTTTTAGTTCCTTTTCCCATATAGTTAAAAGTTCTATCAAAGAATTGAAAACTTTAGATGAAAAAATAAAAAATATAAGTGCAAATAAAATAACAATAACTAAAGAAATAACAAAGATAACATTATCATTGCCGATACTTTTCACCAAATCAATCTGAGTAATGATTGATACCAAAAAATAACCAGCTCCGGCACCAATAAGAGTAAACAAAATTCTAAATATTTTTGCCACTATAGAACGGTTCTTATTAATAAATATTCCCCCTATCCAAAAATAGCCTCATCAACCATTGAAACAACCTCATCAACATCTTTATCAAATACTAGCGCCATTTCTGAAATTATAATAATCCTTGCTTCATTTAAAATTTTTCTCTCACCTGTAGAAAGAGATTTTTTTGAATCTAACTTTTCCAAAGATTTTATAACTCCAGCTATTTCGATCAGGTTTCCTGACTTGATTTTATCCAAGTTGAATCTGTATCGTCTGTTCCAATTTGTGGGCATTTTAAATTTTTCTTCTGAAGAAAGAATTTCTAGAACTTCCTCCATTTCACTGATTTCCATGATTTTTCTCACACCGACCTCATCGGCTTTTTTTACAGGGATCATAACTTTTAATTTATTTATAGGTAAAAGCAAAACATAGTACTCATGTTTTTTTCCTAAAATTTCCCTGTCTTCTATCGCTACAATTGTTCCCGCCCCATGCATGGGATAAACAACCTTATCGCCTATTTTAAACATTTTCTACCTCCAATACCATATTAAAGTATATCAGAAAAAGATAAAAAAGTAAAATTTTTAGTATATCATAGAAATAAAATTATTGCAAAATATATAGATAAATATTTTATATTTTTTTAATCTTATTAATATAGAAAAAAACGTGGAAAAATCCACGTTTTCTATATATTCTATAAACTTCTATTCTCTCTACTTTTTTTGTAGGGAAAATTTTTTCTTGCTTCTTTTACCAGATCTGCTTCAATAGAAAAAACCTCTACTCCTTCATCTTCGCCCATGTCGATTAAAACCTCTCCATAGGGTGATGTTATCATGGAATGAGCCCAGGCATTTTTTGAAAGTTCATTATCCCTTGCTATTGAAGGAGAAATTAAAAAGCATTGAGTATCCATAGCTCTTGCTCTGTTGCAAAGCTCCCAAAATCTTTTTCCAGTTTTTATCATAAAAGTTGAGGGCATAAAAATTACTTCTGCTCCAAAATTTACAAGACTTTGAAATAGCTCAGGAAATCTTGAATCATAACATATCAAAAGACCTGCATTTGCAAATTCAGTTTGGAATACTCCTAGAGATTTACCACCTGTAATGGTATCTGATTCCTTAAAACCTTCTATGTCAAAAAGATTTATTTTTGAATAGGAAAAAATTTCTTTGCCACAAGCATTAAATACAAAAGACTTATTATAAATTTTATCTCCGTCACTAATAGGAATAGAACCACCAACAAGATATATCCCATACCTTTTAGCAAGCTTTTTCATAAGTTCATAGGACTCTTCCCCCTCTTGCTCCTTAAATTTTGTAAAATAAGAATTTTGATAGGGGCAATTCCACATTTCAGGAAGTGCAACTACATCTGCTCCTTTTTGGCAAGCTATATCTACAAGTTCTTCCATTCTTTTTAAATTGTAATCCTTATCACCTTTAGAAGCTATCTGAATCATGCCGACCTTAAAATTTTTCATTTTTTCTCCTTATATAAACCTAATAAACAATACTAAAATTCCCAATATTATTCTATAAATCCCAAAATATGTGAAGTCATTATTTCTAATATATGATAGAAATTTTTTTATTACAATTAATGCTACAATATATGAAACTATTCCGCCAACAATAATCAAAAACCATTGCCATAAACCAAAGGAAATACCAATTTTTATAACTTTTAAAGCCGTTGCTCCTAACATAGTTGGGATTGCAAGATAAAAGGAAAATTTTGCAGCTGATGTTCTTGAGCATCCAAGTAACATAGCTCCAATTATTGTCGCTGCAGACCTTGAAGTGCCTGGTACCATAGCTAAGCATTGAAATACACCAATAAAAAATGCTGTTTTCAAAGAAATATCATCTAAATCATTATACTTAAAATAGGAATCTTTATTCTTTTTTTCCATTAAAATAATAATTATCCCATAAAAAATAAGGGCTATAGATACAGTAACTTCATTAAATAAATACTTGTCAATTAAATCATCAAATAAAAATCCCAATACTGCTGCTGGTAAAAAACCTATTATTATTTTTGCTAAGAGTCGCATAGTTGGCATATCTCTTAATTTCCATTTGTCCTTTAAAGATAAGCTTTTATATTTATCCCCAACTTTTTCTTGTATCTTATATTTTCCTATAGGGTTTAAATCATTAAAATATAAATACAAAACAGATAATATTGCTCCTAATTGAATTATTACAAAAAATGCATTAGAAAATTCCTTGGGACTAAGCTCAATAAATTTTCCAAAAAGAATTAAATGTCCTGTTGATGAAATAGGTAAAAATTCTGTCAAGCCTTCAACTATTCCAAGAATTAAAACTTTAAATAAATCAAAAATCATACTAACCTCCATAGTGAATAATTATACCATTAGCATAAAATTTTACATAGTGTTTAACGAAAAAAAGGAGGTTACTCCCCTCCTCTTTCTAAATTTAAAAACTTTGTATATTCTTTTTTAAATACCAGCTCTACAGTTCCTGTAGGACCATTTCTATGTTTAGCAATTATAAGTTCACCAATATTTGGCTTTTCAGATTCCTCTTTATTGTAATACTCATCCCTGTATAAGAACATAACAACATCTGCATCTTGTTCAATTGCTCCAGATTCTCTCAAATCAGAAAGAATAGGTCTGTGGTCGCTACGAAGTTCGGGCGCTCTGGAAAGTTGTGACAAAGCTATTACTGGTACATCTAATTCTTTTGCTATTGCCTTTAGATTTCTAGAGATTGTTGAGATTTCTTGTTGCCTTGATTCAACCCTTCCAGACATCTGCATCAGTTGCAAATAATCTATAACAATAAGGTCAAGACCCTTTTCAACTTTCATTCTCCTACACTTAGCCTTTAATTCTAAAGGGCTTATAGCAGCCGTATCATCTATTTCTATTTTTAAATCAGATATAATTGGCATTGCATTAATTATTTTTGTCCACTCATCTTCATTAATATCTCCAGAAATAACTTTTTGCAAATCTACGTGTGCATTTGATGAAATTACTCTTTGTACTAGTTGATTTTTGCTCATTTCCAAAGAAAATATCGCCACCCTAGCATCATTTTTTAAAGCAGCATTTGTAGCAATATTTACCATTAGAGCTGTTTTTCCCATTGAAGGTCTAGCTGCAATTAAAACTAAATCTGATTTTTGAAGTCCTGAAAGTTTTCTATCTAAATCTACAAAACCAGTTGATAAGCCTGTAAGTCCACCAGGATTTTGTGCTCTTTGTTCCATTTGACTAAAAGAATCAAGTACAATATCTCTAATGTTTACAAGTCCATGTCTATTAGAATCTTCATTAATTTCGAAAATACTTTTTTCTGCAAGTTCAATTAAACTTGACGCAGCTGCCTGTGGTGAATAAGCCTTTGTTATGACTTTTGAAGAAGAATCTATTAATTTTCTTAAAATAGACTTTTCTTTAATGATGTTTAAATAATATCTTGAATTTGAAACCGCTGCAACTGATGAAGAAATATCAGCTAAATATACGCTTCCACCTACTTCTTCCAAAGAATCAGTTCTTAATAATTCTTCTGATAAAGTTACCACGTCGCAGGCTTCATTTCTGTTGTATATAGATAATATGGAAGAATAAATTTTTTGGTGAGCAGGAGAATAAAAATCTTCTACTGAAATTATTTCAATAGATAAAGTAATTGCCTCTTTAGACAAAAGCATTGCCCCAAGAGCTGAAGTTTCAGCATCATTATTGTGGGGTGGGATTCTTAAATTTTCCGTATCCAAATTATTTAATTCCATATCTTCCATTTTTATTCACCATCAACTTCAACTTTTATATTTGCAACTATTTTAGGATATAATTTTATTTCAATATTTTTTATCCCTATAGATTTTATATTTTCTGCAAGATCTATTTTTTTCTTATCTATCTGAACATTGTAATGCTTTTTTATTTGATCAGCTATATCTTTTGAGGTAATAGCTCCAAATAATTTTCCACCATCACCTGCTTTAGCAGTGATTAATATTTTCTTACTTTCTAACTTTTTCTTAAGTTCCAAAGCTTGTTTTCTGTTTTCCTTTTCATTTTCTTCTTCTATTCTTTTTTCTTCTTGCCATTTTGCTAAATTTTCTTTAGTTGCTTCAATGGCAATTTTCATTGGGATTAAGAAATTTCTAGCATATCCATCCTTGGCATTAATTAAATCCCCACTTTTTCCTAAATCTTTATGGTCTTTTATTAGAATTATTTTCATCTTTATTCTCCTTATTTTCTTCCATGTATTCATTAATAGCATCTGTTAATTTTTTCTCTGCTACTTCAAAATCCTTGGTGTCGAGCTGAGCTCCAGCCATATTCAAATGACCTCCACCACCAATTTTTTCTAAAATTAACTGAACAGAAACAACTTCACCCCTAGACCTTCCAGAAATATGAATTTTATCTTTCGATAAAGTCATAACAAAAGAAGCGTCAATACCATTAATTTCAAGAAGTGCATCTGCAGATTGAGCTGCAACTAAAACTGAATTGTCAAGTTCTTTCTCAAATTTTGCTACAGCAATATTTCCGCCAATTATTTTTGCAGACTGAATAACTTCAGCCCTATATATCATAGTTGAAAAATCATCTTCAAAAAGCGCCTTAACTTTTGTCATGTCTGCTCCTGCTCTTCTCAAAGTTGAAGCAGCTTCAAAAGTTCTAACTCCTGTTTGGAAAGAGAAATTTTTCGTATCTACAACAATACCACTCATTAATGCATCAGCTTCAAAATGAGTTAAGTTTAAGTCATCTGACATATATTCAAGCATTTCTGTAATTAATTCACAAGTAGATGAAGCATAGGGCTCAACATATGTCAATACAGGATTTTTAACAAATTCTCCGCCACGCCTGTGATGGTCAATTACTACAACCTGAGTTGTTCCATTTAATAGTTTGGGACATTCTGTAAAAGATGGTTTGTGATTATCTACAAGTATTAGCAATGAAGAATTTTTAATACTTGACAGAGCCTCATCTCTAGAAACAATTTTTCTATAAGTTTCAGGCTCCTCTTTCTTCATTCTTTTTATTAAATTATCTATAGATGGATTTGATTGTTCTAAAACAATAAAACCATCCTTATTTCTATTTAAAGTCGCCCTAAGAACACCTATTGCTGCACCTATTGCATCCATATCAGCATTTATATGGCCCACAACATAAACATTTTCTGATCTATCAATTAATTGTCTTAAAGCTTCACCAATTACCCTAGCTTTTACTTTATTTCTTTTTTCTACAGCCTTCGATTTTCCACCAAAGAATTCATAGTTATCTGAAACTTTTATGACAGCTTGATCTCCACCACGTCCTAAAGCTATATCCAAACAGGAATCTGCTTCAACATTAGCCGCCTTAAAATTAAGACCGATTGAAGATGTCCCAATGGATAAGGTAATAGGCATAGAGTTTTCTCTATTTAATTCTCTTAAATCATCAAGAATATCAAATCTTTTTTCCCTGATATCAAGGAAAGATTTATAATCTAAAATAACCAAATAAGAATCTTCATTGTATTTTCTAAATAAAGCATCGTACTGTTCAAAATATGATCTTATTGTTGAGTCAATAGCTGCGATTAATTGTGGTTTATTAGCTGATGGAGTGGAATCCATAGCTTCATCATAATTATCTACTTCTAATTTAACAACTATAGGATACTCATTTGTATATTTTTTCTTTAGCTCAAAATAAGCTGAATTGTTTACGAAATAAAATAAAATTACCTTATCTCTTCCACCTTTTGACTTAGATGTGTCACAAATATTTACATAAGCTCTATAGTAATCCATAGCAATATTTACATCAAAGGATTTTTTATCATCATCCTTTAAAATATTTTTGAAATCAACGTCTTTAATAAAATCATCAATATTCTCATTCATAAGTTCCATATCTTCAAAAAGATTTAGAAAATGAGTGTTGTACCAAATAATAATTCCTTTTTCATCTGTAACAACAAGCGGATGAGGCATATTAAATATTGCTGTCTTAGTTAATGAATCAAAGTCCTCATCTAAATTTTCCACATATTTTTTATTATCTTCATTTTTCTTTTCAATAGATTTGTAGGTGATTATAATAATGTAAATAAAAATTAGAAATAGGCCAAGACCTGCTTGAATTTTATATAGACCAGCTACAACAATTGCTATAAGGCCAAAAATCATATAGGCAGCAAAATCTTTCATTGAAAAATCATTTTTCATATTACACACCTATCTTTCTAAAATCTATAAACAAATCTACTGCGCCTAAAAATATAAATAGCATTTGCAAGAATGGAAAAGTTAGACTAACAATTATAATAATAGTTTGCAAAAATCTACTAATCTTCATAGAAGTCATGAAAAACTTTATAATTGCTAGACCTTCAACAAAGAGTAAAAATAAAAGAATAAACAATAAGTTTTTATAAATAATCTCTGTTCCCTGTGGAAATTTCAATAGATATAAAACACCAATAGTCGCAAAGCCTAAAAAAATAACCTCTTTTGGTATCTTAATAAATTCCAAAGATGGTGGACCTATAATTATTCTTCCCTTTGCAAACATAGTCCTGACAACTGAAATATATACTATATAAGAAAAAACCAAAGATGAAATAATAAGGTAAGATGGTGCCATTTGCAAGAAAGTATAATACAAGTTTGAAACTCTTGATGTGATATCAAAAATTTCAGTATCTGCAAGACCGACTTCACTTCCTATATTGGTATAAATGTTGATTAATCCCTCAAGAGTTTTTTTAGAATTTAAAACCTCTGAATTAATACCAAAAGAAACCAGTAAAACTATAACGGATGCAAAAAATGAAATTGCACCAGCTATAAAGATATGAGTTCTTGACCTTCTACTCGTAATCATATAATGGAAAACCAAAATTAAGGGTCCGAAAATTGTAAATACAACAAAACCATCTATAGGATTAAAAATTGCACCTAAAAGCACACAAACCCCTATAAATATTCCCATAATTTTAAGGATTCCCTCCTTAATGGATTCTACAATATACATCGAAGGGAAAAAAATATATAAAAATGGAAACACTACACCACATAAGGCTAAAAGAATTGATTTAATAGCCAACATGAGTAAATCTCCATAGTTCTTTTTATCTTCCAAAGAATCAACTCCTCCAACATATTTTACCATACCAGTACAAGTTTATACAAGAATACAGATTTTCAAAAAGACGGAAAATTAGAGAAAAAGAAATATTATTTAATAATATTCCATGTCTAAAAATAAATTTAAAGATTTTTCTACAAAACATTTCATAAATTAACTTTAAAATATAAAAAACTTATAATAAGTTTAAAAAACTAAAGTTAAATTTGCAATTAATGAATTAATTTTTTTCACTGACTAAGAGTATATTAATTTTACCCATATATAATTAAAAAATATAAAAATTTAAGCATTATATTATGAAATACATTCCACTTTATGATATAATATATTTGAGGAGTGATAGTATGATTCAAAGCTTGGTTAAAGCTGCAAATGTTTTGAATTTTTTAAGAACTGAAAATAGAGAACTTACAATAGCTGAAATTTCAGAACATTTAGATTTGCCTCCCTCAACAGCCCACAGAATATTGAGAACCCTGATTTCTGTAAAATATGTTTACAAGGATGAAAAAACTCATTTATATTCTTTAGGTTCTGGACTTATACCCTTGGGATTTTCAGCAACAGCATTTGTAAATCCTCAAAGAGAAACTTCAGACGTTTTAAAAGAATTATCATTACAAACTGGCGAGGATTCTTTTTTGATTATAAAAAGTGGTAGAAAGGGGCTAGTAATTTCAAAAGTAGAAGGAAAACACCCTCTAAAAATAGTAGAAAATTTTGGATACGAAATTGACCTTCATTGGGGAGCAATAAGAAAAGTTATCTTGGCTTTCCAAAGCAAAGAATTTATAGATAAATATATAAGTGAAGGTTTGTCCGACAATCTTAACGGAAAAGTTGATGTTGAAAAATTAAAAAAAGAATTAGAAGAAATCAGAAAAAATATGGTATCAACATCTAATTCCGACTATATCACGAATGCAGCAGGAATAGGGGCACCCGTTTTTAATTATAACGGTGAACTCCTAGGAGCTTTAGGAATAGTTTTGCCTAAAGAAAGAATGACTGAAGAAAACAAAGAAAGTTTTATAAATTCTGTAAAATCTTGTGCTGAAAAGCTTTCAAAAAATATTGGTTACACAAATTAAGCTTACTAATTAAATTTTTTATATACTCAAAAACACCCTCCTAATATTAGGGGGGTGTTTTATAAGCTTCACCATAAAGTTTTCACCAATACTAGATTTCGCATTAAAACTCACTTTGGCATTTTTTAATCTTTTAATTATTAATGTTTCTCTTTTCAAATTTCTTTAGACATAATCTTTTTTAATCGCTTATTAAATAGCTTAATAATATAATTTAATATTTAAAATTTATATAAATTTTTAATTATATATATTAATTACTACAAATCAAAATTCCCTCTAAGCCTTTTTAAATTTAATTATATCTTCCAATATATACCACAATTCATCAACTTCATCTTTATCAACAGAAGAAAATGGTATTATATTTTCTTTTACTGGAGCTTTCAATTTTCTTGCTATATTATCTATATTTTTCTTCACCGAGCTTTTTGATATTTTATCTTTTTTTGTTGCTATAACTATTCCCGAAAATCCTGAAGCTAACAGATAATCATACATCTGTAGATCAAGCTGTGTTGGGTCATGTCTAATATCAACTAAAAGTATTGTTTCTAAAAGATTTTCTCTGGTTTCTAAATATTCATTTATTATATTTGCCCAGCTATCTTTTTCTTTTTTTGAAACTTTTGCATATCCGTATCCCGGTAAATCCACAAGCCTTAAATCCTCATTAACCTTGTAAAAATTAATAGTTCGTGTTTTTCCTGGTGTTGAAGAAGTTCTAGCAAGATTTTTTCTTCCCAGCATTGCATTTATAAAAGATGATTTACCTACGTTTGACCTGCCTGCAAAAGCAAATTCAGGCAAATTATTTGCTGGATAAGTTTCTTTTTTTACTGTTACTTTTTCTAAATCTGATATCTTTACTTTCATTTAATCACCTAGACTAATTTTTGCAACATCTTCCATTGACGATATTGGAATTATTTCAAGATTTTTAATTGCATCGTCTTCAATTTCTTCTAAATCTCTCTTGTTTTCCATAGGAATTAAAACTTTTTTAACACCAAATCTTTCTGCTGCTAATAATTTTTCTTTTAAGCCCCCAATAGGCAAAACTTTTCCTCTTAAGGTTATTTCTCCTGTCATTGCAATATCTCTGTACACTTTTTTATTACTCAATGCAGATAATACTGCTGTTGTTATTGTTATTCCGGCTGAAGGTCCATCCTTTGGAACAGCTCCTTCAGGAACGTGAATGTGTATATCCTTTGTTTTTCTAAATGTAGGGTCTATGTTGAAATTTTCTGCATTAGAAGCAATATAAGAAATACCAGCTATAGCTGATTCTTTCATTACATCGCCCAAAGAACCTGTAAGTGTTATTTTACCAGAACCCTCCATTATTGTTGCTTCAATTGAGAGAGTTGTTCCTCCAACCGCTGTCCATGCTAGTCCATTGACAATTCCTACTTCATCTTTTTTTGAAACTTCATCTATTAAAAATCTCTTTTCACCTAAAAAGTTTTTAACATTTCTTGTTGTTACAACAATTGAGTCAAATTTATCATCTTCTACTACTTTTAATGCAGCTTTTCTTGCAATCTTTGAAATTTCTTTTTCCAAGGACCTCACACCTGCTTCTCTAGTGTAAAAATCTATAATATCCCTTATAGCCCTATCTGAAATTTTTATTTGGTTTTTCTTTAGTCCATTTTCTTCAAATTGTTTTGGTACCAAATATTTTTTAGCTATATTAAATTTTTCATTTGGTGTATAACCACCTAAATTTATCACTTCCATCCTATCTAAAAGCGGACGTGGAATTGTTGATGTTGTATTTGCTGTTGCTATGAAAAATACATTTGATAGATCAAAGGGTAATTCCAAATAGTGGTCTGTAAATGTTGAATTTTGTTCAGGATCTAACACCTCTAACAAGCCACTTGCAGGATCACCTCTATATGAATTTCCAATCTTATCTATTTCATCAAATAAAAATACTGGATTCTTTGTTTTAGCTTTTCTGATAAGAGAAATTATTCTTCCTGGCATGGATCCAATATATGTCCTTCTGTGGCCTCTTATTTCAGCTTCATCAGTAACTCCTCCAAGGCTCATTCTAACAAAATTTCTATTTAGAGCATCTGCAACAGATTGTGCAATAGAAGTTTTTCCTACTCCAGGTGGTCCAACAAGGCAAAGTATGGGACCTTTTAAATCATTTCCTGCCAATTTTTTAACTGCAATAAATTCCAAAATTCTTTCTTTTACAGTTTTTAAACCGTAATGGTTTTTATCAAGAATTTTTCTTGCCTTAGACAAATTAATTTTTGATTTCTTTTCTTCCATCCAAGGAAGTTCTAAAATCCAATCTAAATAATTCACGCCTACTGAATATTCAGGTGACATTGAGTTTGTATTTTCAAGTTTTTTAACTTCTTTTAAAGCTTTTTCCCTTACCTCATCAGGCAAGTTTTTTTCTTTAATAAGTCTTTTATATTTTGAAATTGTTTCCTCTTCTTCCTCGTCATCACCAAGTTCTTTGTGGATTATTTTTAATTGTTCCTTTAAATAATACTCTCTTTGAATCTTATTCATCTTTGTTTTTACTTGATTATCAATGTTTTTTTCTATAGATAATACTTCTATTTCCCTTTTCATAATTGCATGGAAATTAACAAGTCTTTCGTAAACATCAACTGATTCAAGAATTTTTTGACTATCTTTTAATTTTAAATTCAAATAGGAACAAGCAGTATCAACAAGCCTTCCCGGTGTTGAAGAATCAACCGCTGACTGTAAAAGACCAGGTATTAATCTGTCATCAAGCTCTCCATAAGAATATATATCAGATTCCACTAATCTCAAGGCCGCTTCAATGTCTTTATTTCCTTCCGAAACTTCCTCTTCTTCAAAAACTTCAATTTCTGCTTGTAAATATCCATCTTCTTCATTAAGAGAAATCATCCTTGCTCTTTCAATTCCTTCTACTAAAACTCTAACAATACCTCCTGGCACTTTTAGTATCTGCTTTACCTCAGCTATAGTTCCATATTTATAAATATCGTCAATTTTTGGTTCTTTAACCATCGAGTCTTTTTGACTTGCCAGAAAAATTTTTGAATCATGAAGTTCTGCATTTTCAACCGCATTTATAGATATTTCTCTCCCACAATCAAAATGAGTAACACTTTTAGGAAATATGACTAAATCCCTCATGGGAATCATAGGTATTTTTAATGTTTCCATATAGTTTCCTTTCTATTAAAAAAACCTTGCATTGCAAGGTTTATCATTTTATATTAAAAAGTTGCTACTGAGCTTTCTTTTTAATTAACTTTGGCGCTTCTTTTCCTTCAACTGAAGCCTTAGTAACTTCTACTCCCACTACATCTTCTCTTGATGGAACTTCATACATAATGTTCATTATTGTATTTTCAATAACACCTCTTAAACCTCTGGCTCCAGCCTTTTTTTCTATAGCTTTTTTTGCTATATCTCTTAAAGCATCATCATCAAAAATTAAATCAACATTGTCTAATTTCATAAGTTCCTTATATTGTTTAACTAAAGCATTTTTTGGTTTAGTTAAAATTTCCACTAGAGCATCTTCATCAAGTTCTTCCAAAGTAATAGTTACTGGTAATCTACCTATAAGTTCAGGTATTAAGCCGAATTTCAAAAGATCTTCAGTTTCCACTTTTTTAAGAATAGCTTTTCTTTCAATATTCTTATCATAAATTGCAGCTTCAAAACCCATAGATGATTTCATAGTTCTTTGCTCAATAATCTTTTCTAAACCGTCAAAAGCTCCTCCAACAATAAATAAGATATTTGTAGTATCTACTTGAATAAACTCTTGATTAGGATGTTTTCTGCCTCCTTGTGGAGGAACATTAGCAACAGTACCCTCAATAATTTTTAAAAGAGCCTGTTGAACACCTTCTCCTGAAACATCCCTTGTTATTGAGACATTTTCAGATTTTCTTGCAATCTTATCAATTTCATCTATATATATTATTCCCTTTTCAGCTCTTTCTATATCATAATCAGCATTTTGTATTAATTTTAATATAATATTTTCAACATCTTCACCTACATAACCAGCTTCTGTCAATGTTGTGGCATCACATATAGCAAAAGGCACATGAAGAAGTTTAGCTAATGTTTGAGCTAAAAGTGTTTTACCACTTCCAGTAGGTCCAATCATTAAAATATTAGATTTTTGAAGCTCAATATCTGAATTTTCGATTTTCTTATTAGAATTTATTCTTTTATAGTGATTATATACAGCTACTGCTAAAGCTTTTTTTGCTGATTCCTGTTTTACTACATATGAATCTAGTATATGTTTTATCTGTGCAGGTTTTGGTAAATCAAAGTTTTCAGTATCATCACTATTCAATTCATTTGCTAAAATATTGTTGCACAAGTCCACACATTCGTTACATATTGAAACATTTGGACCGGCAATAAGTCTTTTAACCTGATTTTGTGTTTTTCCACAAAAAGAACATCTTAAGACTTTTTCTGTTGTCTCCATTAATACCTCATTCTCTGTTTTCTATTACCTTATCAATCAATCCGTATTCTTTCGCTTCATTAGCATCAAGCCAAAAATCCCTGTCAGCATCTCTTTCAATCTTTTCTAATTTTTGACCAGTATTTTTTGCTAATATTTGGTTTAAAGATTTTCTTGTCTTTAAGATCTTTTCAGCCGTAATCTGAATATCTGTAGCCATACCTTGAGTGCCGCCACTTGGTTGGTGAATCATAATATCTGAGTTGGGTAGGGCAAATCTTTTACCCTTTGCTCCTGATGATAGAAGTATAGCGCCCATTGATGCTGCCATCCCTATGCATATAGTTGAAACATCAGGTTTAATATATTGCATAGTATCATAAATTGCAAGTCCAGCACTTACACTTCCTCCAGGTGAATTAATATAAAGTTGAATATCCTTATTGGGGTCTTCAGACTCTAAAAATAAAAGTTGGGCTACTATTAAATCAGCCATTGTATCATTAACTTCACCTGATGCAAATATTATTCTATCTTTCAAAAGTCTTGAATAAATATCATAAGACCTTTCACCACGATTTGTTTGTTCAACTACCATAGGCACAAGTGCCATAAAATCACCTTTCTTTTTAATTAATTCTTAAAATTTTATTTATTTTCTTCTTCTGTAAGTTTTTCTATTTCTTCTTTTGCAAGTTTAGCCTTTTGTGCTTCTTCTTCGCTTAATTTTTTAGGTTCAACTAATTTAGCACTTTCAAGAATAATATCAACAGCCTTTCTCTTAGCTAAATCATCTCTTATTTGTTCTTTATTTTCGTTAAGCATATAAGATCTCATTTTTTCCATATGTTCCTTGTCGTCTTTGAAATAATCTTCAACTACTTCATTAACTTCTTTTTCCACATCTTCATCAGAAATCCTGATATTTTCAGCCTTAACAAGAGCATCTAAAGCTAAATCATTTTTAACAGTATTTTTTGCTCCTTCTTTTAGAGATTCTCTCATAGCTTCAATTGAAGAACCTGTCATCTTTATATAATCATTTAAAGAAATTCCTTGACCCATT
Organism: Peptoniphilus sp. oral taxon 836 str. F0141; assembly: GCF_000179335.1. Taxonomy (NCBI): domain Bacteria; kingdom Bacillati; phylum Bacillota; class Tissierellia; order Tissierellales; family Peptoniphilaceae; genus Peptoniphilus; species Peptoniphilus sp. oral taxon 836. The sequence continues at coordinate 29,740 of NZ_AEAA01000050.1, read as the reverse complement.
AAGCTTCTTTCATAATTTTGAAGTATTTCGTCAATTTGTCTATTTACCATTACTTCTGGAACTTCAACTTCTGCAATTTCTCCCAATTTTTCAACGATTCTTCTTTGCTTTTCCATTTTTGCATTGACATCATACTCTTCTTGCTTATTTTTTCTTATATCTTCTTTATATTCTTCAAGAGTATCAAATTCTGAAATATCTTTAACAAATTCATCATCTAGTTTAGGAAGTTCTTTATAAGAAATACCATTTAATTTGATTTCAAACTTAGCTTCTTTACCCTTAAGATTTTCGTCACGATAGTCTTCGGGGAATTTAACATTAATATCAAATTCTTCTCCAACTTTATGTCCGATAATTTGGTCTTCAAAGCCTTCAATAAAGGCACCGCTACCAAGTTCAAGATTATGACCCTTATCTTCTCCGCCTTTGAAATATTCACCATCACAAGAACCTTTGTAGTCAATATTTACGCTATCTCCTTTTTGGGCAGCCCTATCATCAACATTAATGATTCTTGCATTTTTTTCTCTCTCGTTTTCGACTTCTTGCATTACTACTTCGTCAGTAACTTCCATTGTAGGATCTTCGATTTCAAGTCCCTTATATTCACCTAATTTTGCTTCAGGTTTAACATCAACTTTTACATTGACAATTAAATCTTCTCCATCTTTTCTTTCTTCAGGAATATCAATATTTGGTTGGTCAATTACATCAAGCTTTAATTCTTTAACAGCTTTTGCATACACTTCTGGAAGGATTTCATTTATTGCATCTTCAAGGAATACATCCTTGCCATACATATTTTCAATTAATTTTCTTGGTACATGTCCCTTACGAAATCCTGGTACTTGTAAACTCTTTTTATTCTTCTTATAAACTTCAGTTTCTGCATCCTTTATATCTTTATCTTTTAACACTAAGTCAAAGCTCACTGTATTTTTTTCTTTACTTTTAATCTCCATTTATTTCCTCCTAAACTATCAATAAAAATTATTATATCATTTTTTCTCAAAAAAATATATTAAAACCCTTTAACTTTCAATATACCGATAAGATTTTCAAATTCTTCATCATTCAATGTGACACCCTTAGACATTTTTAAATGATCTTGGTCCCAACTTCTAATATCATACTTTGCAGGTCTACCACCAAAAGACACTTTATTTATTTCTTTAGTCCAACCTTTAGCATCTTCAGATAAAACACCTAAATGTTCAACTATTTCAAATTTAAAGTCTGCCATCATATACCTCTTTTATCGCACTTTCTATAGCACTTTGAGATGAAATTTCGCTGTTTTTCATTTCTTTTCTTAAAGAATATTCAACAACATCATCACTAGCTTTTTTGCCAACAGTTATTCTTACAGGAATACCTATAAGATCTCTGTCCTTGAATTTAACACCAGCTCTTAAATCTCTATCATCTATCAATACTTCAATACCCTTTTCTTGAAGACTCTTATAAATTTTTTCTCCAAGTTCTTTTTGTTCTTCATTATTAGGGTTAATAACAGTAACTATACATTCATATGGTGCCGTAGCTACAGGCCAAATTATTCCATTTTCATCATAATTTTGTTCCACAATAGCTGCTACAGTTCTTGTTATACCAATTCCATAAGAACCCATATAAAAATATTGTGCCTTGCCATTTCTATCTAAATAAGTTGCATTCAAAGATTTAGAATACTTAGTACCTAATTGGAAGATATTTCCAACTTCAATACCTCTTGCAAATTTATACTCATCACAAGTCCCTGGAATTAAATCCCCTTGTTCGACTAATAAAAGATCTCCTGCAACTTCTCCATTAAAATCTCTTCCATAATTTGCGTTAATATAATGATAATTTTCTTCATTAGAACCAATAACTAAATTGTCTATATCTTTTAATGAAGCATCAACCAAAACTTTGACATCTTCTTTCAATTCAATAGGACCTGTAAAACCAGGGCAAGAACCAATATTTAAAATTTCTTTATCATTCATCATCCTAACCTTATGTTCAGCTACCTTTAAAATAGAAACTAACTTTATAAGATTTAACTGCCTATCTCCAGGAATCAAGACAATATAAGGCTTATCTTCAATCATTAAATCAACAGCTTTTGCGCATCTTCCCTTTTCAATATTTAAAAATTTTGATACATCATCAATGCTAGAACAATTAGGTGTATAAACTTTTTCTAACTCTTTTTTATCTTCTTTTTGGGGAGCTTTATACTCAACAGGAGCTTTCTCATCAGTTGCACCATATTTTCCATTTTCAGAAAATACAATAACCCCTTCTCCAGATTCTGCAAGAGCTATAAATTCATGAGAACCTGAACCACCCATAGCTCCGTTGTCACCCTCAACAATCTTATAATTAAGCGATAGCCTATCAAAAACTTTTTCATAGGCTCTATACATATTCATATAAGATTTTTCCAAGCCCTCTAAATCTTCATCAAAAGTATAGGCATCCTTCATTGAAAACTCCCTGGCACGATTAATACCGAATCTAGGTCTTTTTTCATCTCTATATTTAGTTTGAATTTGATATAAGTTTAAAGGTAAATCCTTATAAGAATTGACTTCATCTTTAATAAGAGTAGTAAAATATTCCTCAGCAGTTGGACCTAAGCAAAAATCTCTGTCATGTCTGTCTTTTAGTTTAAACATTTCTGGACCATATTTTTCCCATCTTCCAGAATCTTCCCAAATTTCACGAGGCTGAATAGCACTCATCAATATTTCTTGGGAACCGCACCTATCCATCTCTTCTCTTACAATATTTTCTATCTTTCTAACAACTCTATAACCTAGAGTTAAATAAGTATAAATCCCGCTTGCACTTTTCCTTATAAATCCTCCACGCAACAAAAATTTATGAGAAACTATTTCCGCATCTTGCGGGTCTTCTCTTAATGTCGGCATGTATAGTTTTGATAATCTCATATAACCTCCCCATATGTAAAGTATTATAATATTATATAAAATTTTTTCAAATAAAACGAGCATAATAAAAAAGTTCAATTTGAACTTCGGCTTTCTCTATTATACTATAAATTTTAAAATTTTAAACATTATGGAGAAAATCTACAAAAATTTTTTGCAATTTTTCACAAATTTTTTTAATAAATAAGCGTAATTTTTCACATTTGCTAAATGTCTAGTTAAACACTAGGTTTTAATTGTCTTGTAATTAACTAATAGCCGATATATAATTAATAGAATAAAGTAATATATTGAAAGGAGAGGATCATGGGAAAGTATATAATAACTAGAATTTTGCAATCTTTTTTGGTACTTATCTTAGTAGCAACAATTACATTTTTACTTATGAACATGGTACCAGGAAGCCCATTTCTTAGTGAAAAACCCCCATCCCCTGAAGTCATGGAACAACTTAACAAAAAATATGGTTTGGATAAACCTTTAAGTGTTCAGCTTAAAAAGTATTTAATAAATACTTTAAAATTAGACTTCGGAGTATCTTTAAAAATGCAAAAAAATAGACCTGTAATTGAAATTCTTAAGGAAATGTTTCCAACCAGTGCCAAAATTGGTCTAATAGCACTTAGTTGGTCAATCCTTGTCGGCTTACCTTTAGGGTGTTTAGCTGCTTATCACAGAGGTGATGGTGTTGACTCGTTTTTAAGAGTTTTGACTACAATTGGTATATCGGTACCAGGATTCGTTGTGGCAACACTTCTTCTTATATTTTTTGGTGTAAAACTAAAAGTTTTACCCACCATGGGTCTTGGTAAAGTTTCGGCTTATGTCTTGCCTTGCTTTTCATTAGGATTTAATCCAATGTGTTATATAGCAAGACTTTCAAGATCTTCAATGCTTGATGTAATAAACCAAGACTATATAAGAACTGCTAGAGCAAAGGGTGTTCCTGCAAGTAAAATTTTATTTAAACACGCTTTAAGAAATGCTTTTATTCCTGTATTAACATATTTAGGACCCTTGACAGCCTCAATTTTATGTGGTTCTTTTGTTGTCGAAAGTGTATTTTCTTTACCAGGTATGGGAAGATATTTCATAAATTCAATTTTAAATAGAGATTATCCTATTATTATGGCTACAACAATATTTTTTGCAGCTCTCGTTATTTTTATGAATTTGGTTGTAGACATTCTGTATAAATTTGTAGACCCAAGAATAGATATTACAAAGGGGGGTAACTAATGGAAAATCTTACTAAATTTTTTTCACTTCAAACAACCCCTGAAGATTTAGGGTTTGAAATTTTGGATAACGATTTTCTAAAAGCAGATTCTCAGGATAAGAAATCTTTTATTACTAAAAGACCTTCTGTTTCCTATTGGGCAGATGCTTGGAGAAGATTAAAAGAGAATAAAGTTGCAATGGTTGCTCTTGGTTTTTTAATAATTGTAATAATTTTTGCTTTTATTGGACCTTACTTCGTAAAAGGTGATTATACAACTCAATTCCGTGGAGATGAAAATTTATATCCATCATTAAAATACCCTTTTGGTACAGACAAGTTAGGTAGAAACATTTTGACTAGAACTATGTATGGAACTCGTGTTTCCTTAATAGTTGGTGTGTTTGCTTCCTTAATCGTTCTTATAATTGGATCTTTATACGGAGCTATTTCAGGCTACTTTGGTGGCAAAATTGACCTAGTCATGATGAGAATAATAGACCTTGTCTATTCAGTACCTGATGTTTTGGTAGTTATTCTAATATCAATCGGTATAAATGAGCCTCTGAGATCTTGGGTAAATAATTCTCACTCAGCTTTTGCTCAAAAATTATCAACTCTTGGACCGGCACTGATATCAATATTTATAGCCTTTGGACTTTTATACTGGGTAGGAATGGCAAGAGTTATCAGAGGACAAGTCTTAATGTTAAAACAACAAGAATTTGTTATGGCTGTTAATGCCTTAGGTGGTAGCAAATGGAGAATAATTAGACGCCATTTATATCCAAACTGTATAGGACAAATAATAGTAATGACAGCAATGCAAATACCATCCGCTATATTCTTGGAATCTTTCCTATCTTTCTTAGGTATAGGAGTTCAAGCTCCCATGACTTCCCTTGGAGCTATGGCTGCGGATGCCCTTGGTGGAATTTATTCCTTTGCATACAGACTTATAATTCCTTCAATTATATTGTCACTTATGATACTTTCACTAAATCTTTTCAGTGATGGCTTAAGAGATGCACTAGACCCAAGACTTAAAAAGTAGGTGAATTTATGGAAGAAAAAAACAACTTATTAAGTATAAAAAATTTAAAAGTTTCTTTCTTTACTCCTGCAGGAGAAGTTAAAGCAGTTGATGGCATAAATTATTCCCTAGGATACAATGAAGTTATGGGTATAGTTGGAGAATCCGGTTCAGGTAAGTCTGTTGAAGCCTATGCTTTAATGGGGCTATTGCAATCTCCTGGAAAAATAAAAGAAGGAAATATAGAATTTGAAGGAGAAAATATCCTTAACTATTCTAAAAAACAGATGGAAGATTTTCGTGGTAATAAATGCTCAATGATTTTCCAAAATCCAATGACTTGTTTAAACCCTGTTTACACCATTGGTAATCAGCTTATGGAAGCTGTCTTGGTACACAAAAAAATTCCTAAAAAAGAGGCTTATGAAAAAGCTTGTCAAATGTTAGAATTAGTCGGAATATCAAATCCTAAAAAAAGAATGAAACAATACCCTCATGAACTTTCAGGTGGTATGCGACAAAGAGTTATGATAGGTATGGGACTTATATGTGAACCAAAACTACTAATTGCCGATGAACCTACAACTGCTCTTGATGTTACAATCCAAGCTCAAATTCTAGAGCTTATGAAAGAAATTCAAGAAAAAACAAAGATGAGTATTATATTTATAACTCACAATTTAGGTGTTGTTGCCTCAATATGTGACAAAGTTAGTGTAATGTATGCAGGAAAAATTGTCGAACAAGGAACTATTGATCAAATCTTTTATGAAAATGCGCATCCCTATACAAAAGGTCTTTTGGCATCCATGCCAAGAATTGATGCCACTGAATATGAAAGATTAAAATCAATTGAAGGTACACCAATCGACATGTTGAATCCACCTGAAGGATGCGGTTTTGCAACAAGATGTGGACATTGCATGAATATTTGTTTAAGAAAAGAACCACCTATGTTTGAAATGTCTAAAGATCATTATTCTAAATGTTGGTTACATTTAAATAGAAAGGGGGCTATATAATGGAAGACAAAAAACTCCTTGTCTGTGAAAATATAGTTAAACACTTTGATGTATCAGGCCCCTTTGGCAAAAAAAATGTTGTCCATGCTGTAGATGATGTTTCAATATATATAAATAAGGGTGAAACGCTCGGTTTGGTTGGAGAATCAGGTTGTGGAAAAACAACTTTTGGTAGAACATTACTCAGGTTATACCAACCTACTAGCGGAAAAATTATTTATGACGGAAAAGTAATATTTGACGGTGAAAACAATATTTCTGAATCAATGTTACCTTATCGCCGAAAAATGCAGATAATTTTTCAAGACCCTTCAGCATCCTTGGACCCTCGTATGACTGTAGGTGAAATTATTGGTGAATCCTTAGACATACATGGACTTTATAAAGGAAAAGATAAAAGAAAAAATAGAATTGGAGAACTTTTACAAAGAGTTGGGCTAAACGAGGAACACGCAAATAGATATCCTCACGAATTTTCAGGCGGTCAGCAACAAAGAATCGGTATTGCTAGAGCTTTAGCGGTAGAACCGGAATTTATTGTATGCGACGAGCCAATATCAGCTCTTGATGTTTCTATTCAAGCTCAAATTGTCAATATGCTAGAAGATATGCAGGAAGAATTTGGACTAACATATTTATTCATAGCCCATGACTTATCCGTTGTTAAGCATATCTCTGATAGAATTGGTGTAATGTATTTGGGTAAACTTGTGGAACTTGTTGATTCTTTTGAATTATACAAAAATCCTCTACACCCCTATACAAAATCTCTACTTTCAGCTATTCCTATACCCGACCCAGAAGTCAACAGAAATTCTCACAGGATTAAATTAAAGGGAGAAATTCCCTCAGCAATTAATCCCCCACGTGGATGCAGATTCCATGAAAGATGCCCCATGGCAACAGAAATCTGTTCAAAGGAAGAACCTGTCTTTAGAGAATATGAAAATGGCCACTATGTTAGTTGTCACAACTTAAAATAAAACATATTGGAATATTAAGGAGGTAAAATTATGAAGAAGAGAATTTGGATTATAGCTTTAATTTTTGGTTTAGTCCTTTCCCTAACTGCTTGCGGTGGTGGAAATAAAGCTAACAATTCAAAAGGCGCTGAAGGAAGTGCTGAGGCTAAAGGTAATTTTGAACCCGGAAGAGAAGATGGCGAACTTGATGTTTGTATAGCATCAGAACCTGAATCTATTGACCCTGCTCTTAACACTACAGTTGATGGAGCAACTATGATCCAACATTTGTCAGAAGGTCTTATTAAATGGGATGACGATGGAAACGGGGCAGCAAAACTTGTTCCTGGACAAGCACAATCTTGGGATAAATCCGAAGATGGTTTAACTTGGACTTTCCACCTAAGAGATGGCATCAAATTTAATGATGGTACTCCTGTAACTGCTAATGACTTTGTTTATTCATGGAATAGACTTGTAAAACCAGAAACAACAGCTCAATATGAATACATGCTAGATATGGTTGATGGTTATGATGAAAAAGTTCTTAAAGTTGAAGCACCCGATGAAAAAACTTTCGTTGTTCATTTAAAAAATCTTTGCCCATATTTTGAAGAAATTTGTGCATTCCCATCTACTTATCCAGTAAAGAAAGATGTAGTTGAAAATAATGACCAATGGACACTTTCTCCAGAAACTTATATATCTAATGGACCATACAAAATGGAATCTTGGGATCATAACCAAACAATTAAAATGGTAAAAAATCCTGAATATTATGATGCAGATTCTTACACTGCAGAAAAAATTAATTTCCACTTAAAAGATGACCATAATGCAATCTATGCATCTTATAGATCCGGAGAACTTGATTTTATCGGAGCATTTGCACCAACAGAAGAAATTCCAAATCTAATCGCTAGTGGTGAATTAAATGTTCGTCCACAAATAGGAACTTACTTCGTATGTTTCAACAATAAGAAAGCTCCTTTTGATAATCCTGATGTAAGAAAAGCTTTCTCACTTGCAATCGACAGAAATTTCATAATTGAACAAGTAACTCAAGCTGGTCAAGTACCTGCACCTGCATATGTACCAAATGGTATTTATGATGCTAAAGGAACTGAAGGAGAAGAATTCAGAAAAGTCGGAGGAGAGTACTACTCAGTAAAAGCTGAAGATTATGAAAAAAATTGTGAAGAAGCACGTAAACTTCTTGAAAAAGCTGGATATAAAGATGGTAAGGGATTCCCTGAAATAACATACTTATATAATACCAATGATGCTCATAAGGCAATAGGAGAAGCTTTACAAAATATGTGGCAACAAGTTCTTGGTGTAACAGTTACACTTTCAAATCAAGAATGGAATGTATTTATTAACGAAAGACAACAAGGAAACTACGAAATCGCCCGTCACGGATGGGTTGCAGACTTTAACGATCCAATGAGTTTCTTAGATATGTGGTTAACAGGTGGCGGAAATAATGATGCTAAGTATGAAAACCCTGAATATGATAAGCTAATAAAAGAAGCAAAAGCAACTGCAGACCAAGCAAAAAGAATGGAACTTATGCACAAGGCTGAAGATATACTAATAAAAGATGATGGCGTAGTAGCTCCAATTTATTTCTATACTTCAACAGATATGCTAAAACCAAATGTTAAAGGTCTTTACTATGTACCACTTGGATTCTACTTCTTTGGAAAAACAAGCGGATTCTAAAATTAAATATTTAAATGGAATTAAATTTAATTACTAATATTACTATATAATTAAAGTGATTCCATAAACTTAGATTAATACCAGAGATATTTTATATACTCTCTGGTATTTTTTACGTTTAATTCTTCTATTTATATTTTATTACAACTTAATTTCTATAAAATGTATGCCTAGAGATATTAAAAAAAGACAAAAACAATATGAATATTATAGAGAAAAATTGCTAGATTTTCCTAAAAAATGATGCTTTTATATCTAATAATATACACCAGTTCAACAATATTTTTAATTTGATAAAGCTGATATAAAGTTACAAGACTCACTTCAATAGAAAATTATATATAAGAAAAAAATAAGCTGTAGCAAATTTGATGCTACAGCCTTGTTTTTTAGTTTATTATTTTTCTACTCCTATTTTTCCTATATTTTCAACTGTTTTTACGGCTTTTTTCATAGTTGTTATTGATACTAATTCATATCTACCGTGATAATTATATCCTCCTGTGAAAAGATTTGGGCATGGCAAACCTTTATATGATAATTGTGATCCGTCTGTGCCTCCTCTTGTGGCTATGATTTCAGATTTTACTCCTGCTTTTTCCATAGATTCCAAAGCTAAATCTACAATTTCCATATGAGGAAGAATTTTTTCTTTCATATTATAATATTGGTCTTTTATTTCTAATTTAATTCTATTGTCATATTTAATATTTAAAAACTTTACAGCTTCTTCTAAAAATTTCTTTTTTTCTTCAAATTTTTCAAAACTGTGGTCCCTAATTATATAATACATTTGACTATATTCTACATTTCCATTAAAGTCATTTAGATGGAAAAATCCTTCCCTTCCCTCTGTGTGTTCGGGTCTTTGGTCTGCTGGAAGTAGTGAATTTAATTCCATTGCTATTAAAATAGAATTTACCATAGCATTTTTGGCTGATCCTGGGTGGACATTTTTGCCTTGAATAGAAATTTTTGCTGAGGCTGCGTTGAAATTTTCATATTCAAACTCCCCTTCTGCTCCTCCATCTACTGTGTAAGCAAAATCTGCTGCAAATCTTTCTACATCAAATAAATCTGCCCCTCTTCCAATTTCTTCATCGGGAGTAAAGGCAATTTTTATATCTCCATATTTTTCCTTCGATTTCATTAAATTTTCTATTGCAGTCATAATTATTGCAATTCCAGCCTTATCATCAGCACCTAATAGACTTGTTCCGTCAGTTACTATGATATCATGTCCCTTTAAATCTTTTAAAAATGAAAAATCTTTAAGACTTGTTACAAATTCTTCATTTAATTTTATATCTTTACCGTCATAATTTTCTATGATTCTGGGATTTACATTTTTTCCGCTCATATCTGGAGATGTATCCATGTGTGAAATAAATCCAATGGTTTTCTTATTTTTATCGGTTCCCGGTAGTGTTGCATATAAATAGCAATTCTCTGATAAATATACATCTTTAAGACCTAAGTCTTTCATTTCTTTCTCAAGATATCTAGCGAGTTCAAATTCTTTAGGGTTTGAAGGGCAATTATCTGAACTTTCATCTGATGTTGTTTCAAAACTTATATATTTTAAAAATCTTTCTACTAATTTTTCCAATTTTTTCTCCTTTATTTTTTATTTAAAAAATCTCCCTTAATGGAAACCTCTCCACTTGAAAGAATTTCTTCTTTACCATTAACATCTACTACTAAATTTCCTTTATTGTTGATGTCAATTGCCTTGCCTTGTTTCTTTTGACCATTTAGTTCATAGAAAACTTCTTTTCCTAATACTAGAGAGTGGTCTTTATAATATTTAAGAATACTTTCTGTATCTTTTTCATAATAGCTTAGATAAAATTCATTTAAGAGGCTTGCTATAATTTTATTTCTCAAAATATCTGTATTTAAAGCTCCAAATATATCTTTTATATCTTCATCAAGTTTTGGCGGGTATTTAAGATTTATTCCAATGCCTACTATGATAGAAGATACTGTTTTAGATTCAAAGTCTGCATCAAGTTCTGATAAAATACCACAAACTTTCTTACCCTTAAGATAAATATCATTAACCCATTTTATTTGAGGAGATTCTTTTAATAACTTTTCAATCGCCCTAGATACCGAAACTGCTGAACGTATTGTTACTAAGTCAAAATAGGAAAAATCAAAATTATCTTTAGGCTTAAGTATTATGGAATAATAAATTCCCGTACCCTTATAAGATTTAAAAGATTTTCCAGTTCTTCCCCTGCCACTAGTTTGATAATCGCTAACAAGACAGGTAAAATTTTTAATCTCACCTGAATATAATAACCTCTTTGCTTCAGTATTTGTTGAATCAATCTCATCATACAATATAATATCTATATCTTTAAGCTCAGGTATCAAATATTCTTTTATACCTGGCACAGAAATCATATCTGATGCATCATCTAATTTATATCCTCTCTTTGTTTGAGAATCAATTATAAATCCATCACTTTTTAATGCATTAATAGCCTTCCATATGGCTGTTCTTGAAATCTTAAGTCTGTCTGCCAATTCTTGACCTGAGATATATCTGCCTCTATTTTTTTCTAATTCCTGAAGCACTACTTCTTTTGTATTCATCTAATCACCAACTTTTATTTAAGTATATATTATTTAATTATTATTGTAAATTAATGGCTAAAATTAAAGAATCTTGACATAACAGTCAATTTAATGTAAAATTAAATTCTGACCTGGAGAGATGTCCGAGAGGTTGAAGGAGCACGCCTGGAAAGCGTGTATGCGAGCAATCGTATCGGGGGTTCGAATCCCCCTCTCTCCGCCATTACCATGCTAGACGGGAAATTAGCGATGTCCTGTACCTGCAATTCGCTACAGCAGGGTCGAATTCCCTATCTCGGTTTTTTGCTATGCAGTCTGCCCTGAAAAAGTGGTGTTGAGAATCGGGTCCTACGCAACGAAAACTTATGAACCGTGTCAGGCCTTGATCGGAGCAGCACTAAGTAAGACCTTTCGTGTGCCGTATGGAGTGCCTTATTTGAGCTAACTGTTCAGGTACCGTGTGGAGCAGATTATCAAAATAGGGTGCATGGTTACATAGACCAAGAGGAGATATTTAATATCTCCTCTTTTTTTAACCTTTTTTCAGCTCTTAGATAATTTTCTGCAAGCAAATAAAAATCTCTTTTTGAGCCAGTCAAATAAAAATAATCTCTAAGTATATTTTCCTTAATATAGGTGTAATCCATTAAAATAGGGTCAATATTTGTGAGTATCCTATATTTATTCAAAACCTTTTTAAATAAATCTCTGTAAAGATGTAGGGGACTTGCTGCAAAAAATATTAAATCATAGGATGATAAATTAATGCCTTCTAAATATTGCCTTAAAATTTCTTCAACAACTAAATCTCCGGCAAAACATAAAGATGCATTAATCAAATAAGTGACATCTAAAATTTGAAAATTTGCATCAACAATATTTGCGATAAAATTATTTTCTTTTAAGTTTTTAGAGGTTAACATTAAAATATTTTTATCTTTTAAAATTCTTTTTAAACTATCTTCTCCGTAAAAAATATTTTTATTTTTATATAAAATTCCTGCCGCATCTAGATCAGATACTGTTATTCTTTTTTCTTCCTTTAAAAACTCATAGACTTTTTTAGCTCTTATTTTTATTTCTTCATGCCCATAAACTCCATAGGAAGAATAACGATTATCTACATAATAGTTTAAATTATGATCATATTCTTTAAAAATATTAATGATACCGACATTAGAATCATAAATTGCCAAAAAAATCACCACCACAAGTTTTATATAGATTTTTATATGTACCTTTATAAAAATCATAGGCTCTATTTAAGTCGTCTTTATTTTGAAATATAGAAAATATTGTAGGTCCTGACCCGCTCATAAGAGAAATTCCTTTAAACTCTCTAAGTTTATTTTTTATTTCCATTAGGTCTTTATATTCACTAAATACAAAGCTTTCCATTTTATTTTCTAAATTTGCCTTCAAATAATCATAATCATAATTATTTAAGGCATCTATTAACTTATGAAAATCAATCCTTTTATTATCAAGTTTCAAATTATTATAAACATAAGGAGTGCTGATACCATATGAAGGATTTAATATTAAAATATTTGTGTAAAAAAAGTCCCCACAAGGTTCTAAAACATCACCAATACCTTGGGCATACATATTTTTATTATTTAACATATAGGGAAAATCAGCACCTAAACTTGTAGAAATTTTCATCAAGTCTAAAAGACTGTAGTTTAAAGAATAAAGTTCATTAAGAGCTAATAAGGTCGCACAACCATCTGCTGTGCCACCAGCAAGACCGGCTGCCTGAGGGATGTTTTTTTCAACTTCTACTCTTATCCCTAAATCTTTTCCCGCTTTATCCATAAGCAATTTATAAGCTTTATAAATCAAATTATCTTCCATATTAAAATCAAAATCTCCAATAATTTCAATTCCTTTATCTTTCTTTTCAAAAGATAAAACATCGTAAAGATTTATTTTTGCCATTATACTTCCTATATTATGATAATTATCAGATCTTTTATTTATCACATCTAAAGATAAATTAATTTTCCCATATGCTTTTTTTACTATCATAAGCCACCTCAGAACCATTATAATAAAAATATGTATAAAAAAAAAGACATATAAAATGTCTTTTATGAAATCATCTTTGTATCTGAATAATTTGCATCGTCATCTAAAATTGTTAATTTAACTGTTGATGTAAGAACATCAGAGTAGGTAAATGTTGAGGTAACAACTTCATCTCCGTTGAACACATCAACTACAAATAAGCTTGGATAAATTGCCTTTAAAATCCCCTTCCTAGTTACAATTTTCTTACGACCCTTATTGGCTTTAACAATTATCTTTTTACCAACATGTGACTTGAGTTCGTTTTTAATAATTTCCATTTGATTCATAAGCAATTCCTTTCTGTTACGACCTATTACTACTAATACAGTTTAACAGATAAGTCAACTTGTGTCAAGAAAATAGTATATTTTAACTCATATTATTTTTTTTGTCAATATACTTAGACAATATTTTAAAAGTTCATAATTTTAGTTGATATTTATGAAACAAGCTTCATTTTTTCCTGATCTCTAAGCCTGATGTTATATTCATTTCTTAATTCATTTTCTGATATATCTTTAGGTTTAACATCAAGAACAATTTTACCCTTGTCAAGCATAATAATCCTATCTGAATAATCAAGAGCATTTCTTAGGTTATGAGTAATCATAAGAGTGGTAATTTTTTCCTTTTTTATTAAATTTTCTGTTTTATCCATAACTATTTTTGAAGTTTTTGGGTCTAGGGCTGCTGTATGCTCATCTAAAAGCAAAAGCTCCGGTCTTTTTATAGTTGCCATAATAAGGGATAAGGATTGTCTTTGACCTCCTGAAAGGAATTTAACTTGAGTATTTAATTTATTTTCAAGTCCAAGATCAATTTCTTTTAGCTTTTCAACTATTACACCTATATTTGATTTTTGCACAAGTTTTCTTAGTGTGAATTTTTTGCCCTTATTCAATGCCATTGACATATTTTCCAAAATATTTAATGAGGGACAAACTCCCATAGAAGGGTTTTGATTGACTTTACCAATGTATGCTGCACGTTTTTGTTCATCTAAATCTGAAATTTTTAAATCTCCCAATAAAATTTGTCCAGATTCTGGGTGAATTTCTCCAGAAATAATATTAAATAAGGTAGATTTTCCACAACCATTAGCACCTAAAATTGTCGTACAGGAATTTTCTTCCAATTTTAGGGAGAAATTTTCAAAAACTCTATTTTCTTCTTCTGTCCCCTTGTAAAAAGTCTTTGTAATATTATCTATTTTTAGCATCTTAATCATTCCTTTCTCTTCCTTAATTTACTTATTCCTAAACCTGCCATATTGTTATAAACTATAAAAATTATTACTATAATAGCTGTTACTGCTTTTAAATCTGATGGCTGTAAGCCTGCTGATATTGCAATTCCAAAAATTACCCTATAAACAACTGCTCCAATGATGGCTCTTGTTGTTCTATTTAAAAATTTTGCATTTTTTAAGAAAGCATCACCTATAACTATTGATGCAAGGGCTGAAACTATAATTGTTTGACCCATTGTAATATCACAATAACCGGTAGATTGTGCCATAAGTGAACCGGCTAGGGCTACTAAAGCATTGGATAATATAAGACCATAAGCATAAAATTTGTTAGGATTTTCTCCCAAAGATTTTACCAGTCTTTCATTATCTCCTGTTGCCAAAAGAAGGTATCCCTTTTCCGTTTTCAAAAACCAATCCATTATTATTTTTATAAGTCCTACTATTATCAGCAAAATAACAATTTTGGGTATAGATGAAAAAATCGAAAAAATCACATCTAGTTCATAAAATGTTACATTTGATGTCCCTGTTATTCTCAAATTTACCGTATAAAGTATGGTCATGGTCAAAATTCCTGCAAGAATTGCATCAATTTTTAATCTTTTATATAAAAAATAAGTCAAATAACCAAATACCCCACCCATTACAAAGGCAAGAGCCATAGCTAAAAATGGTGAATATCCCAAAGTTAAAACCTTGGCAAAAACAAATGCTCCCAGAGGAAATGTTCCTTCTACTGAAAGGTCTGCTAAATTTAAAATTTTGAATGTAATCACTACGCCTATGGCAAGGATTGAAAAAATCAATCCTGTAACCAAGGACTCCATTAAAACTGAACTCATCTTTTCTCCTTTTAATTTTTTATTTTATTAATCTCGCATCTTTTAAAACTTGGTCTAAATTTTCAAGGTTAAGTTTCTTGCAACTATCTTCATTACAAACTTTATTTGACTCTGTAGAAAAATATACTGGAATATCCTTAATCGGACTTCCTTTTAAAATTTTTACAGCCATTTCTCCTGCTTTTTTACCTAAGTCTAAATAATCAACTCCATTTGATAGAAGAATTCCATTTTCTACTGGCCCTTCTTCTGCTGCAAAGGAAGGTATTTTATTTTCAATCAATCTTTCTGAAATTACTTTAGCTGATGATGCTACAAGATTATCACTTAAAGCATAGAATGCGTCTATGTCTTTCTTAAAACTTGTCATGGCTTGTGAAACATCATTAATGTTATTAACTCCAACTTCCTTTACTCCTATGGATAAGTTTTGACAAGCTTTTTTTAACTCTTCTATTTGATATTTTGAATTAACTTCATTTGTAGAGAATAATACTCCAATATTTTTTGTTTGTGGAAATAATTCTAAGAAATTTTCCAACTGCATCTTTATTGATATATAGTCGCTTACTCCGGTAATATTTCCCTCCGGCTTTTCTAAATCTTTTACAAGACCTGCTGATACAGGGTCAGTAACTGCAGAAAATACTATAGGAATATCTTTTACTATATTTTTTGCTCCCTGTGCTGCTGGAGTTGCAATAGCATATATCAAATCACATTTTTGTCCTTGAAAAGCTGAAACAATACTTGGAATTAAAGTTACATCTCCAGATGCATTTTTTAAAATAATTTCTGCATCAGGAAATTCTTTTTTTATTTCTTCTTCAAAGCCTTTTTCTGATCTGTCTAAAGCAACATGTTCTGACATCTGAACTATTCCTATCTTGACTTTCTTGTCGCTATTATCTGAAGAAAGTCCTTGGCTTTTAGCTTCTTTATTGCAAGCAGCCAATAAAAATAACAATGATAACAATCCTAAAAATTTACCTAACTTTTTCATATTTACCTCCAAATAGTATAAAAAAAGTCCTTCGTCCTATAAAGGGACGAAAGACTTGACTTCGCGGTACCACCCGATTTGTAATAATAATTACCTCTCATTTAAGGTCCAACAACCTCTAGCCTCAGTTAACGGTGGCTTCCGTATTTGCCTACTAAATTCAACAAATAAGCTACAGAGTGTATTAAGATTTGAAAAAAATGCCTTTCACCAACCGGCAATTCTCTGATTTTTCCGTACAATCTCTTTTTTCTCTATAATTGCTTTTTTGAAATTTACTTTAATATAATATATAGGCAAACTTTTGTCAAGTAAATTTTTTAAATTTTTTTATTTTTTAATTCCAACAATTTCTGCCCCTTTAAATATTTGACTATTTAAATCTATTCCTAGGGCTTGTGCCGTTTTCTTATTTACTTTTTTAACATTTTCTTTATTATCTTCCACTGAAATATTTTTAATATCCTCTCCTTTCAAAACTCTTGCTGCCATCTTTGCAGCTTGCTTTCCGTGTAGGTAATAATCCACTCCTTCAGACATTAATAAGCCATTTGTTACTTGTCCTTCTTCTGCTGAAAAAGAAATAATTTTTTCTTCATTTAAAGTTTTTGAAATTATTGGAGCTGCAGATGCTACTGTATTATCTGTTAGTGCATAAAGGGCGTCAATCTTTCCTGAAATTGATGCTATGGCTTGAGGAATCTCATTTATATTATTTATTCCTACATATTCAAGGTCAAGCCCCATATCTTTACAAATTTCTTTAACTTCTTCAAGTTGAACTAGGGAATTTTTTTCAAAAGTTGAATAAATAAGTCCCAAAGTTTTTATATTTGGATTTAACTCAAGTAAAGTTTTTAAGTGATTTCTTATTGGGACTGCATCTGTTACCCCTGTTATGTTTGTAATTTTATCTTTAGATTCAACTAATCCTGCAGCAACAGGGTCAGTAACCGCTGAGAAAATAATATTTTTGTTTGGCAAAGCAGTTTTTGCTCCTTGGGCTGCTGGCGTTGCAATTGCATAAACTAAATCCACATCATCTGATTGAAATTTTTTTGGAACAGTTGTTGTCAAAGTTGAATCTCCATTTTCATTTTGAACTTCGATTTCTGCATCTATTCCTTCTTCTTTTAGACCATCAATGAAACCTTTTTTAGCATTATCTAAAGAAATTTGGTCCATATATTGAACTATGCCTACTTTATACTTACAATCGTCTATCTTTTTTTCTGCTTTATCCTTTGTGGAACAGCCCACAAGCATTGCTAAGCTAAGTGCTAAAGTTGTAGATAAGATTATTTTTTTCATTATTTTTTTCCTCCTCTTGCAATAAAAAAATCCTTCACCCACATAGGGCGAAGGATCGCGGTACCACCTAATTTTATAATTAAAATAATTATCTCAAGAAATCTATCAATTTCTGTCCTTAATAACGGGGGCTTCCGTAGCAGTCTACTTAAATTTCAACCGCCATGCTTTAGAGTGAATATTACATATCTATTTATCTGTGAGCTTTCACCTAACCTCACTCTCTAAAAAATAACTAGGATATCTTTCTCTCTATCATTGCATCTAATATTATTTATTGCTTTTTTTAATTTTTTATATCTTAACTTGATATAAAATTTTTGTCAATACTTTTTTTAAAATAATTTAGATTTTTATTTTATTTTAAACATGGGCACAGGAACTCTCTTGTGATTTGACCTGTTGTGCATTCCATCAATTTTTTTCTTAATTTCTTCTTCTGGTATCTTTTCTCCTCTAATATATGAATCAAGAACTTCATAAGTAAATCCCATTTCAGATTCATCGCTTTGACCCTTCCAAAGTCCTGCTGATGGTTTCTTTTCAATAATAAAATCTGGCAAATCTAAGGCTTTAGCGAGCTTAAATATATCAGTTTTTAAAATATTTGCTATAGGATAAATATCAGCTCCACTATCTCCATATTTAGTTGAATAACCTACATACCATTCGCTGCCATTTGACGGTCCAACTACAAGATATCCTAAATCTTGTCCATAATAATATAAGGTTGTCATCCTTAATCTTGGCTTAATATTAGACCTTGCAAGTTTATTTTCAGAAGTAAAAGATGCTTTTAAAAGCTCATTGTAGGTATTAGTTAAATCTACAACTTTAACTTCAAGGTCCAAGGACTTGGCGATTTTTAAGGCATCATTTTTGTCATCATCTATGGAATCACAAGGCATTATTAAACCAAGTGAATTTTCTGGAAATACCCTTTTAGCAAGACCTGCCACCACAGCAGAATCAATCCCACCTGAAAGTCCAAAAATAAAACCCTTTGCGTGAGCTTCTTGTGCTCTTTCTCTTAGCCAACTAACTAAATCATCTCTAAGTTTTTCATAATTCATATTACTCATTTAATCTCCTATATACACAATCATTTACTACATTAAAATTACTGTCTTCTAAAATTTTTTCAAGACTTTTGTCAAAAGAACCTGGTTGGAAAAATATATTTTTTATCCCCAATTGCTTAGCTTCTTCTAAATATCCTTTTGCAAATTTGGGATTTACTATCATATCAATAGCATCAATTTTTCCTGGAACTTCCTTTAGATTATTATAAACTTTTTGACCTTCAATTTCATCATATTTTGGATTTATAAGATAAACCTTATAACCCTTTTCTTTTAAAATTTTAGGAATTTTATAAGAAAATTTTGATTTATCAATGCTTGCACCAATAACTGCCCAATTTTTTTCCTTTAACATTTCCAATGCGTCCATAATTTCACCTCATAATTTTTCCATCTATTGTTGGTAATTCTTCACAAGCTTTAACTTCAATTTTGATTTTTGCCCCTGTCATATCTTTTAAATCCTTGATGATTGGAGCATTTTCCTTTACATATAAAGTTAAAGATGCTATATCTGTAAATTCCTCTTGCAAAATTTTATACCCATTTATCGTAAGGTAGTTTAAAATTTTTCCGTGATAGGTATAATCATAAGAAAACTTTGTTCTGTTAAAATTTTCTCTAACAACTTTTTTTGCAGCTAATAATCCAAGTCTTGCACACTTTGTATATGCCCTTAAAAGACCACCTGAGCCTAAGAGGATTCCTCCAAAATACCTAGTCCCAGTTACTAAAACATTTCTCATTTCTTCTTTTTTTAAAACTTCAAGCATGGGAATACCTGCTGTTCCTTGAGGTTCCCCATCATCTGAATATCTTTGAATTTTTGCGTCTTTTCCAATAATATATGCGTAGGTATTGTGAGTCGCATCCTTATAAATTTCTTTTATTTGGGAGATTTTATTAAGTGCCTCTTCTTCTGATTTTACAAAATAGCCGCCTCCAATAAAGCGAGATTTTTTTTCTACAAAATCTCCTTCTCCGCCTGATAAAACTGAATTATACATTTGCTACATACCTCTTTAATTTATTGTACTCTTTTTTACTTAAACTAAGCTCAATTTCTATGAAATTCTCTTTATATATAGGTTTAAGATCAAATCTTTCAATTAATTTATAAAGAATATCTGTGTCATCATAGGGAAAGTTTAATTTTGTATAAATATATTGTTCTGGCAAATTTTCTTCTATGGCTTGTAATAACTTATTCATATCAGGATCATTTTTGGCAGAAATATAAATCTTTTGTGACTTAATTTTTAATGGTATGGTAGTGCTATTAAGATCAATCTTATCAGACTTATTAAAAACTGTGAGGATTTTTTTATCCTTAATTCCTATTTCCTGTAAGATATTCATTGTTGTGTCATAGGCAATTTCTAAATCTTTACTAGAAGCATCAATTACATGAACTATTAAATCAGAATATTTTATTTCTTCCAAAGTTGATTTAAAAGCTTCAATTAATTTTGTTGGAAGTTTTGAAACAAAGCCTACAGTATCTGATATTATAAATTCCCTACCTGAAAGCAACCTTGCTTTTCTAGAATTTGGGTCTAGAGTTGCAAAAAGCATATCTTTAACAAAAACTTCCTTAGAATCATCTTCTTTTATCCTATTTAGAATCGTAGATTTTCCAGCATTTGTATATCCAACAAGAGATACAGTTGGAATCTTAGAATTCATCCTCTTTGACCTTGTGGTATCTCTAGTTTTTTTAGCTTTATTTAATTTTTCTTTAATTTTATCAATTTCTCTTAAAAGCCTTCTTCTATCGGTTTCAATTATTTGTTCACCAGGTCCTCTGGTACCAATACCACCTCCTGTCCTTGACCAACCTTTAATGCCAAGAAGTCGAGGCAGTTGGTACTCCAACTGTGCCAGCTCTACCTGAAGTTTTCCTTCATATGTGGAAGCCCTCAAGGCAAAAATATCTAAAATTAAATTAGTTCTGTCAACAACTTTCTTTTTAATTGTATCTTCTAAATTTCTTAACTGAATACCTGTTAATTCATCGTTAAAGACAATGGCATCCGCCTCTAAATTTTCAGCCATTTCTTTTATTTCCTTAACCTTTCCTTTACCAATCAGATATTTAGGATTAAATTTTTCAAGATTTTGTGTCATCTGTCCAATAACTTCAGCCCCATCTGCATAGCAAAGCTCATCTAGTTCTTTCATTGAAGTTTCTAATGAATTTGGATAAGCCCCTATATCAGTGCCAACAGTTATTACTCTTTCAATTTTTTTACTTGATACATCTTCCATAGATTCATTATACTACATTTAAGCTTTTGCAAAAATATGTTTTTATAGTATTAATTTTCTGCTAATGTTATAATGAATTAGGTGAGTATATGAAACTTAAAGATTTAAGTAAAAAGCAAAAATTATATATTTCATTATTGGCTATTTTAATGCTTATCATTTTATTTGTGAGTATTTTAATTTCCTCTGTTTTGGCAATTATTGTAAAAACTCCTGATACAATTCTTGAGAATCTATCAAATAGTTTTAATCAAACCTCATCCATATATAGTGAAAACGGAAAGTTATTAGAAAAGATTGATTCCCTTGAATATAGGACTGTTGTGCCTTTAAAGAAAATTCCTAAAAATCTTCAAATGGCTTTTGTTGCAATAGAAGACCATAGATTTTTTGAACACAATGGTCTTGACCCTATTGGAATTGGTGCTTCTATATTAACTAATATAAAAACTGGAGCTTTTACTAGAGGTGGTTCAACAATTACTCAACAGATGGTCCGTTCAATTTACTTAACAAACGATAAAAATTTTAACAGAAAAATTCAAGAGGCTTATTTAGCTTTAAGAGTTGAAGAAAATTTATCTAAGGGGCAAATCTTAGAAGCCTATCTTAATAGAATCAATTTAGGTCAAGGTGCCTATGGGGTTCAGGCAGCAAGTCAAACTTACTTTTCAAAAAATGTTTGGGAATTGAATACTTCAGAATGTGCAATACTTGCAAGTATTGCAAAATCTCCTGCTGAATATCCGCCTTTTAAGACCGTACCATCTCAATATATTAGTCCAGAAGATATATTAGTTGGAAATAGAGTGGTAAATGGCGAAGAAATGTACTTAATTTTAAATCAAAAATCCCTTGACAGGCAAAAAATTGTTTTAAAAAGAATGTATGAACTAAATTATATTGACAAAAATCAATATAAGGAGGCTCTAAATTTTGATATTGTCGGAGATTTAAAACCGGCAAATTTAAAGCATCACACTATGTCTTCTTATTCTACAGATTTTATCAAACAGGATGCTGCAAAATATTTAGCAAAATATTATAAGATTTCCCTTGATGAGGGGGAACACAAACTATTTACAGGTGGTTATAAAGTTTACTCATCAATTGATGAAAACCTCCAAAACAAAGTTGAAAATTTATATGAAAATTTTGCACAGAATTTTATAGAAAATAAAAGTTCTAAGGGTGGCAGCAAAATGCTCAACTTTTCCTTAGATGAGTTTGGTTCAATTATATACAATAACGAAATTTTGTATTACAAGAGGTTTGACCATTTCGCAGAAGATTTTTCATTCATTGTAAATCCTTCAGATTACAATATTTCTTCAAAAAATGATATAAAAATAAATAGAAGATTTTTCCGTCAATTAGGTAAAAAAATTGATTTTATTGACCTATATGTAATTGACCAAAGAGGAATTTTAAATATTTTTGATATAGGTAACTTAAATATTGATAGTTCTTATATGGCAATGAAGAAAAATTATTTAATAATTGATGGTAGCTTTGTTAAAGAACACAGTGATTTTTATAGGATCGACCAAAATAAAAATTTAATTATAAATCCAACCTATATTAATTTAAATAAAAATCCTATAATTGAGCCTCAATCAGCATCTATTATTGCTGATAATAAAAATGGATTTGTAAAGGCTATTGTTGGTGGGCTTGATGTTGAAACAAATAAGGCAAAAATTTTAAATAGGGCTGTTGATTCTCACAGAAGCCCTGGAACTTTAATTAAGCCTTTTACCGTATATCTTCCCGCTCTTGAAAATTCTTACACCTTAGGAACTGTGATTGATGATGTACCTATAACTACCGATGGCTATATGTGGCCTGAAAATAATTATAAGTCATTTAAAGGTCTTATGACTTTAAGGATGGCTATAGAAAATTCATCAAATGTTGTCTGTGCTAAAATTTTAAAAGACTTGGGTCTTGAAAAAGCAAAGGAAGTTCTTCAAAGGTTTAATATTATTGAAAATAACCCTTCTGATTATTCCTATATTGATGATAATGAAAATTCAGATAAAAATGATATGAACTTAAATGCTCTTGGTCTTGGCAATATGAAAAAAGGTATAAGTTTAGCTCAAATAACATCTATGTATCAAACCCTTGCCAATGAGGGAGATTTTAAAGACCTAACTGCTATTGTAAAAATTGAAGATAATACTGGCAAAGTTATTATTGATAACAGGGCAAATCATAAAAATATAATCAATAAAGAAACTGCTTACCTTCTAAAAGACGCTTTAAAAACAAATGTCGAAATAGGTAATGCAAAAGGCAGTAAAATTGATAGTGCAACAACTTACGCATATAAAGGAACTAATGAATTTTCATCTGATTTTTGGCTTGTGGGATTTTCTAAGAAATATACAATTGGAACTTGGCTTGGAGCCGATTCTCCAAAAATATCTTTGAATGCTGATGAGGATATTATTACTAAGATATTTAATGAATTATCCTCTAATATTAATGATGATTCTAAAGATGAATACAGACCATCTTTCATTGTAGAAAAAAATATATGTAATAAAAGCGGAAAATTGGGTACAGAATTAACAAACGATGCCGGTGCAAATTATAAGGAAATCTTTATTAAAGGCACTGAACCGACTGATTATGATGATTTATATAAGAAAGTATTAATATGTGTAGATTCAGGACTTTTATCTACACAATACTGTCCAGCTGAAAGTGTTGAATATAATGTTTTATTTGAAAGACCTGGTGGTTATGACCCAAAAGAACATTATAATATTTATCCTGATGATTATGTAGAAATTCCAAAGAAATATTGTGATATTCACACAAGAAGCTGGTACAAGGAAAATGTTAAAGGGAGTGAAGACAAAAATAATGAAAATGATTAAACCAGCATTAATAGTGGGAAAATATTTAATTAAAAGAAATATTAAGAAAAATAAAAAAAATAGATTTGTAAAAAAATTCAAACTAAATTTAATTACCAGTCCTAAGCATGGTGGAAAAATTTTGTATCATTTAGGAAGAATTAAAGCAAGAAAACTTATTCTTAAAAATATGAAATAGTGTTTATTATAAGGAATAATTCCTTGCTATTAAACTAATTAACTTTTTTAATTTTAATTTTTCATATTTTATTATAGGGGACAGTCCCAAATAGGGACAGGTCCCTTTTAAAATTCAAATAAACTTATTCTTAAAAATATGAAATAATTCCAAATTTAAAAATCCTACAGGTTATTCCCATAGGATTTTATATATTTATTCTTCCGAATATTTTCTCTTAGCTTTATTATCGCCTTTAATTTCTACCAGCTTTAATTTCTGTATTATTGTCTTGATTTGCATTTTTATTTTCTGATGTGACTTCTTTTTTATCTTCAGGGAATTTTTCTATATTTTCTTTTTTCTCAATTTCCCCATCAACTTTAATAGTTTTTTTAAAGTCTTCAAGTTTTCCAAGCTTGTAGATAACTGCACCATTCACCTTATCAAAATCTGCTAAATTAAATCTTTTATCTTCATCATTTTTACTTACAAGGATACTTTGACCAAAATCATTACTTATGCTTGCATCTGGTCCATAATGATTTCTAAGGAAACTTATAGCCTCTTCCATGGTTACTGATAGTTCAGGCTTTTCTTCTTCAATATCAATATTTTTGTGACTGATTAAATATTTCAAAGTTGCCACGACATCTCTAGCTGAGTTTCCTCCATAGACTCCAGCCTTTGCATTTTGAATGATTTGTTTTATAGATATTGCATGGTAATGGCTTCCGTGTAACCAATAAAATACATTATTTCTTTGACCATTTGAACCATAAACTGGCAAATCTGAATTAATATTTCCAAAATTAGTCATTTTTTGTAAATTTTCATCTAGATAAGCAAGAACTGATTTTTTAAGTTGGGCTGGTACTTCACCATAAGAAAACATATCATTATCATTAATTTCCACATCAGTGTGGTCAATATATTCTTTAATATATTCAGCATTTGGATATATATTTTTTGGATTTACTCTTACAATACCAACTTCCTTTTCTCCAACGTAAAGGTGCCAGTGATCACCGTGGTCAACTATTTTTGTTACTCCCTTTGGCCAAGCATCACTTTCATTGTTGTGGGGCTTATCATTGTGACCATGACTTCCGACATATTTTTCAATAACTACATCTCTATAAGTTGAACCTACAGGTCCTAAATTTACATAACTTATATACTCATTTCCTCTAATATCATAAATATGATAGTGGTCTCCATGTTTTTTTATTTTATTTATTTTTAAATAGCTCAATTCTCTCAAACCAATGGTTTTTATAAAGAAATTATTTGGATTTTGTGGATTTTCGCTAGGATAAGTTGGATAGTTAGGCATACTTGGATAGTTAGGCATACTTGGATAGTTAGGCATACTTGGATAGTTAGGCATACTTGGATAGTTTGGATAAGTCGGATAATTTGGATAATTTGGATTAATCATATTATTATTTGCTAAATTAGGCATAAATCCACTATTTCCATTATTTGTTCCCCCATTAAGTGGTGCGTGACTTCCTTGATACATTCCAAAACTTGCATTTGGATACATTGCTCTTGGATCTTCATAGGTAATAAATTCTTGACCTGATGCTGTATAAACATGGTAATGGTCCTCATGTTTTAATATTTTTACAACTCTATTTGGATCATTCAAAGCATTGTTTGCATTTGCCAAATTATTAGCCATAGGGTTTGAGAAAATATTATTATTTGAAAAATTTTTATTTGCATTAGTGTTTGAAAATAAATTATTTGCTCCAGTAAAATTACCCTTAGCCAAAGAATTTCTATTTGACTTGTGGATTCCCACATAAGTTCCTATATTTATATTAGGAAATATATTTTGAGGATTATCATAAGTTATATATTCCCTTCCATCTTTTGTATATATGTGATAGTGATCGCCATGTTTTAAAATCTTTCCAACATCAAGATTTTTCATATCTGCACCACTGATAGTACTAATAAACTCAATATTATTATGGGCAGATAAATTTTTATTTATTCTCGCATTATTTGCACTTGCAGAAGCTAAACTTCTATTTTTCACTGATAATTTTTGATTTTTTCCATGATTACCTGTGTAAGTTCCAACTTTTATCCCTGGATACATTGAACTTGGATCTTCATAGGTTATAAATTCTTTACCTGATGCTGTATAAACATGGTAGTGGTCCTCATGTTTTAATATTTTTACTACTTCATCTGAATTGAGCTTATTTTTTGACTCATGAAATTTTACAGTTTTAGATGATTTTGCAAGTGTTGAATTTTTATGACCCTCGTGAGATGCTTCATATTTTGTGATTTTTATATTTGGAAAAGCATCTTTTGGATCATCATAAGTCAAATATTCGCTTCCATCATCTGTGAAAACATGCCAGTGATTTCCGTGAACTTTAATCTCTTTTACATTCATACCTTTTAATTGATCAAGGCTCACAACACTAACCATTTCCATTAATTGATCAGATGAAATGCTATTTGGGTCAGTATAGGTAATATGTTCCTTGCCATCTTTTGTGAAAACATGCCAGTGGTCTCCGTGTTGAATTACTTTTACAATTTCATCTTTATCAATATTGGAATCATCTAAAAGAACTTCTGTTGTATCATCAACTTGATACTTACTTTCTTCTTGTGGTTGGTAATTATTAGATAAACTTACATTTTTCGCCTTATTACAAGCGCAAAGACTTAAAGTTAAGGTAAAAATTGTTGTTAATTTTAAAATTTTGTTATTCATTTTATTCTCCTTTTAATTTCTATTAAATAACATTGTTAATGCTAAAGCTAAGACTGCAATAATAACAATTACAGAGCCTGGCTTCAAATTAAAAATATAAGATATAATTAAGCCTGCATAAACAAAAATTACTGATAAGATTATAGACAATATCAGAGTTTCCTTATAAGTTTTTGCAAGCTGCATAGCAGTTATTACCGGAATAACTAGAATTGATGATACAATCAACGAACCTATGGTTTTGGCTGACAGAGAAATTGCAACTGCAGCTAAAATTGTAAATATAAAATCAATTAACTTTGTGTCGATTCCCATTAATTTTGCACTTTGCAAGTCAAATACACATAGATAAAGTCTGTCATAAATTAATCTGTAGATGATGATTACAAGAGATGAAACACCAAGTATCAGATAAAATTCTCCATTACTTATCGTTACAATTGAACCAAAAAGATATGATGAAATTGAAGCAGCATTTCCATTAAAGCTTGAAAAAATACCTGCAAGTCCTATTGAGCTTGCAAGAACTATAACTGTCGATATTTCCTCATAGGCTTTTAATTTTTTTGAAATTAATTCTATAAAAAAACCTGCCATTATACATATAATTATTGAACCCAAAAGAGGATTTATGCCAATAAATAATCCCATACTTACACCAGCTAATGAGGCATGGGAAAGAGTATCTCCCATCATAGATAATCTCTTTAATAAAATTGTAAAGCCTATACATGGAAGAATAATTGCAAGAACTGAACCTACTATAAAAGCCCTTCTCATAAATTCATAACTTAACATTTCAACCATATATAAGTTCTCCTTTATAAGGAAAAACCTCTTTATCTCTTAGCTCATAAACTTTATTTACATAAGTATTAATATTGAAAAAATCATGAGTTACCATCAAAATTGTTTTTCCTTGTCTTGCCAAATCTTTTAAAATTTTTAAAAATTCGTCAGAAAATTTCTTATCAATACTAGCTGTTGGCTCATCTAATAAAATTAATTTTGAATCTTTTATAAGAGCAATTAAAAGGCTAAGTCTTTGAAGCTGACCTCCAGATAAAGAGCCTAGAGTTTTTTTTCTATGCTCATAAAGTCCCACCATATTTAAATATTTCTTTATATCAACTTTCTTTTTTAAAAACCTTAAATGGATTTTTACAACTTCTTCAACGCTTGTCGGAAAATTTTTATAGGTGGAACTTATATTTTGACCTATATAAGAAATTTTTTTATAATTCTTAGAAGTTTCTCCAAATAATCTAAGGTTTCCTTCTTTTGTCTTTAATTCTCCAAGAATGAGTTTTAATAAGGTGGTTTTCCCTGCTCCATTTCTTCCTATTAAGGCTACAAAATCACCTTCAGACAAATAAAGATTAATATTATTTAAAATCTTTTTATTATCATAAGAAAAAGATAAATTTACTATTTCAACTACCTTATTCATTAAAGGACCTCATTAGAGCCTCTAAATTTTCTTCCATAAGCTCCAGATAACCTTTTTGCATCTCTTCAGGTGTTAAATTTTCCATTGTATATAAGGTATCAGTCTTAGTATTTGTGTTTTCCGCAAGAGTTTTTGCAACTTTTGGAGTAGCTTTACCTTCAAAAAATATTGTTTTTATGTTGTTAGCCTTAACAAAATCAGCTATAACCTTTAATTCTTTAGCAGATGGTTCTTCATCAGGAGAAATTCCTGTAACAGCTATTTGTTTCAAACCATAATCCCTTGCCAAATAATTAAAAGCAGCGTGAGAAACAACAAAATATTTTTCTCTGTCGGTAATTTTTGATAGCTCTTGTTGGAATTTATTATCAAGATTTTTGAACTCTTCTACAGATTTATTCAAATTTTCCCTATAAAATTTTTCATTTTTAGGATCCATTGATGAAACTTTTTTATAAATACTTGTAAGCTCCACAATATCATTTTTTATACTCAACCAAGTATGGGGATTAACCCTTGCCTTATCAGTTTCTGAATTATCTCCCTTTGTCAATAAGGTAAGTCCTTTTGAAAGGTCTAAAAATTTATTTTCATCTCCAGCGACTTCTTTTAAATCATCAATAAAAGCTTCCATATTTGCTCCGTTATAAATAATTAAATCTGCATTAGAAATTTTAGCCATATCCTTAGCTTGTAATTCAAAATCATGAGGTTCTTGGTTGCCTTCAATAATTTGTCGAACTTCCATCTTATCTCCAACAATCCTTGAAGTTAGATCATAAACAGGAAAAAAACTTGCATAAATTACTTTTTTATCATCTTTATTATTGCTTAGTGCTTGTTTTTTTGCACAAGCTGTAAATGTTAAAGAAATAAGAAAAAACAAAAATATAAATTTTCTTAAATTTTTATTCATAAATCCTCCTAAAAATATTTTAAAGTTAATGCGAATCATTTGCGTTTAAAATTATACAAATATATTTTTCCTTTGTCAATACAAAATATTTTTAGTAATTAAAAATTTTTTTATAAAATTTGCTGAATTTTCATCCGAAAAGAAAAAATAATGAAATTTTACATCTCACCTATTTAAGCTTTATATAAATATATTAAAAATTCATAGAATAATCTTAGAATTTATCAAAAATTGCAATTAAATAAATAAAATAAAAAACT
>NZ_AEAA01000051.1:0-842 GCF_000179335.1 Peptoniphilus sp. oral taxon 836 str. F0141 | reverse complement strand
GATCTTTTCTTATATAACTTTTATTTTCTAATTTTTCAAGGGCATAGTATACTGTGGAAGTACTTTTGATTCCAACTCCTTGACATATTTCTCTTACAGTCGGTGGATATCCCTTTCTTTCAATTTCTTTTTTTATAAAAAATAAGATTGCAAGTTCTCTTTGGTTTAAATCTTCGTACATGGTAACCCCCTATAATTCATTATAATGATAATAACATACTTATATGTTTATTTCAAACAATAGTTTATTTATATAAAAACTATTGACATTGGTTAAAGTTTATTGTAACATATGTTTAGAACATATATTTAGATTAAATGTTTGCTCAATATGTTTGTACAGAATGTTTGAAACTAAAGTTTTAAACATTAATTCTATTATAATATAAGAGGTGGGAATATGCAAAGAAATTATGTTTATAAGAGAAATAAAAAAAGATTTAAATTAAATTTAAGAAGAATTTTTCTTTTATTAATCTTTATATGTACTTTTTTTTCAGGGGTTATGTTAAAAAAGGTTGAGAATATTGATAATAAAGATGACAATATAACTTTTGCTATTCATACAGTAGTGTCAGGGGAAACTTTATGGACTATAGCAAATAATTATGATTACGATAATAAATCGAGTTTTATTAAAGAGATAAAAAGAATAAATAAGCTGGATAATTCGAAAATTTATCCTGGTTATAAATTAGCAATACCACTATATGAATGATTTTAGAAGGTACTATTTATTAGTATCTTCTTTTATATTTTATCATGATAAATTTTATTAAATTGACTTATAGCGTTAAAAGTTATAAAATATAAGGAGTAAATAAATTTACTGATAATTAATT
>NZ_AEAA01000052.1:0-26865 GCF_000179335.1 Peptoniphilus sp. oral taxon 836 str. F0141 | reverse complement strand
GGGTAGAGACAGTATTTTTATTAGGGTCAAATGAAAAATTATTTGTAAGTTCATCTCTTGCAAAAGAAGTTGCAACATTTGATGGAGATTTAACTTTATTCGTACCGGATATTGTTGGAAAAGCGATGAAAGATAAATTACTTAGGAGGTAAATTATGACTTTAACAAATTTAGTTGATGAATTAGAAGATCTTGTAGAAACTGCAAGTCAAATACCACTAACAGGAAAAGTTATGGTAGATAGGCAAGAATTTATGGAAATATTAAATGACATAAAGGCACAGATGCCTGGAGAAATATCTCAAGCACAAAAGATTTATCAAGACAAAGATAATATTATAAATGGAGCACATGACGAAGCGGATAAAATTTTATCAGCAGCACGCTCACATGCAGAAAAAGTCATTGATGAAAATGAATTGGTAATACAAGCTAAAGATAAGGCAGAACAAATTTTAACTCAAGCTAATAAAGAATCTAATGAAATTAGAGAAAGAGTTAGAGATTATGCAGATAGTTTATTGGAAAATACCCAATCTAACTTGGCAGAAATTATAAAAAAATTAAACGAAAATAGACAAGAATTAAGAGGATAATTTATCCTCTTAAATTTTTTTGACATAAGGACTTTTTGTAAAATCCTCATTCATAATTGAATTTTTTAAATTATAAATATTGGTAGCTTTACATTCAATATTCATAAGCTCTTCTAAAACTCCACTAGATTTATCGTAATTTTCTTTAAATTTTATTATTTTCTCATTTTTAATTAAATTTAAAATTTCTCTTCCTTTGTCATCCATAGCTAAAACTCTAATATAATCTACATTTAGTGCATTTTTTACTATATCCCTTTTTATATCTAGCAATATTTCTATCATAAGTCTTTTTATCCTAGAAGATGTATATCTCTTAGAATTCACCCTATTAATAAAATCGTAAACATTACAAGCGTTCAAATTATTTAAAATTCTATTTTCAAGACCCTCTTCATAGTCCATATAAGAATCATAATCTATCCTATAAGTTAAAATCTTAAATTTAAATAAATCATATAAATCATCTAAAAAATGTAAGTTTTTAAAATTATTTGCATTATATGGTATAAATGTTGAAATATCTTTTTTATCATATAAAAGTTTTCTAATATAAGAAGATGAAGAAAATTTACCAGAATAAGATAAATCATTATGACTTGTTTCTTTTCTCAATATACCGCAAAAAGAAAAATCTGCTCCCAATTTTTCAATTGCCCTTATATATTCTATAGCTAATTTATTATTAGGTTTATTTAAAACATTTTTTTCTTCTTCATTCAAAAAATCAAAGGACATTTCCATAGCCTTCAAATATGAATAACCCTTCTTAATATTTGATTCTAATTTTGATTTATCGAAATTATTTATAATTTTATTATTTATTTCTTCCAATAACCTATAGTCATTTTCACAGCCAAAATATAGTTTATCAATAATACACAAGGACTTTAATATTGATATACCACCTAATGAAAAATTTTTAGCACTTGAAGATGAATAAATTGTAGGCAGTTCTAGTACAAGACTTACACCCATATCAACAGCGAGTCTAGCCCTAGAAAATTTTGAAATAACAGAGGGTTCTCCTCTTTGTGTAAAATTTGATGACATAATTGCAACAATATATGGAGAGAAAGTTTTTTTTATCTCATTTATTTGAAAAAGATGGCCCCAATGAAAAGGGTTATATTCACAAATTAAGCCTGCTATTTGCATTTTTACCTCCAATTATTGACTTAAGATTTCAAATGATATAATATAATTATGTTAATTATACAATAATTTTTTATAAAATTAAAATTAGGAGGAAGCATGAAGATATTAGTTATTAATTGCGGTTCTTCATCTTTAAAGTATCAGCTAATTGATATGACTGATGAATCAATAATGGCAAAAGGTCTTGTTGAAAGAATCGGTATTGAAGGTGCAAGAATTAAGCATGAAACTATAGGCAAAGAAAAAAAAGTTACTGAGTGTCCAATAGAGGATCACAAAAAAGCGTTAAAATTAGTTATGGACTCTTTAATTGATGCAGAATATGGTGCAATAAAATCTTTAGATGAAATTGCTGCAGTTGGTCATAGAGTTGTCCATGGAGGAGAAAGTTTCTCTAAATCAGTTATTATCGACGAAGATGTTATGAAAGCTATTGAAGAAAATGTTGAAATAGCACCACTTCATAACCCACCGAATATAATGGGTATAAGAGCATGTCAAAAGTTATTGCCTAAGATTAAACAAGTAGTAGTTTTTGATACAGCATACCATCAAACTATGCCAGATGAATCCTATATTTATGCTCTTCCTTATGAATACTATGAAAAATATAAGGTTAGACGTTATGGATTCCACGGAACAAGTCATGCCTACGTTGCACATAGAGCTGCAGAAATGTTAGATATTGACTTTGATAAAGTTAATTTAATAACATGCCATTTAGGAAATGGAGCAAGCCTTACAGCTATTAAAGGCGGAAAAAGTATAGATACTTCAATGGGATTTACTCCACTTGAAGGATTAATTATGGGAACTAGAAGTGGAGATTTAGATCCAGCAATTCTACCTTATATAATGCAAAAGGAAAATCTAAATTCTGACGAAATGAATAATGTTTTAAATAAGAACTCAGGAGTATATGGTATTTCTGGTGTATCTTCAGATTTTAGGGATATTGAAGAAGCTCAAGAAAAAGGAAATAAAAGAGCAGACCTTGCACTTAGAGCTTATGCTCACAGAGTAAGAAAATATATAGGTGCATATTTTACAGAACTTGACCATGTTGATGGTATTGTATTTACAGCAGGTCTTGGTGAAAATTCTCCTGAAATGAGAGAATCAATTTGTAAAGGTCTTGAAATTTTAGGAATTAAAATAGATACACAAAAAAATAACGTCAGAGGAAAAGATACTGTAATTTCTGCGGATGATTCAAAAGTTAAGGTACTTGTTATTCCTACTAATGAAGAATTAATGATTGCAAGGGATACTTTAAAATTAGTAAAATAATTAGTAAAACTGCTATTAGAACTTGACAATTTAAATTATATTTTATATAATAACTTGCATGTAATTTTGAGGTGAGAAATATGCTATTAGATTTATCTAACTTTCTATCGGAAGAGCTTGACGAATATTCCTTTAGCGGAAATTTAGAGTCAACCGATTCTTCTTTTGAAGTCGATGATTTAAATTTAATCTTTCCGATTTATTACAAGGGAAAAATAATAAATCTTATATCAGGATATGAATTAAATTTACAAATTACTTATAAATTTAAGACACATTGTGATAGGTGTTTAAAGGAAATAGTTGCTGAAATTCAAACTCCTTATAAGGGATATTATTATAAAGACAAAAGTCTTTATGATGAAGATAGTGTTGAAGATTATTTCCAAATACAAGAACAAGCAATTAATTTAGATGAAATTATTATTTCACTAGTTATTATGTCAAAACCCTATAAAGTTTTGTGCAAAGAAGATTGTAAGGGACTGTGTCCTATATGTGGGACAAATATTAATGAAAATACTTGTGAATGTTCAAAAAAAATAACAGAGCAAAGTATAGACCCTCGTTTTGCAAAACTCAAGGATTTATTTAAAAATGAGGAGGTGTGATAATGGCTGTACCAAAGAGAAAAACTTCAAAACAAAGAAAAAATAAGAGAAGAGCATCTTCTTATGTTTTAAACAAAGCTACTTTTGTTGAATGTCCTAACTGTCACGAAATGAAATTGCCTCATAGAATTTGTCCAGAATGTGGATACTATGATGGTAAGGAAGTTATTAAAATTGAAGAAGCAAATTAAGATATTTTAATGAGAAATATTAGCATGGTTAAAAGCCATGCTTTTTTAGTTGAAATTCAAATTTAGTAATGCAAATATATAAAGTTTGGGACTATTTTGATACAATCAACTATCTATTGTAATTAAATTATCAATTGAAATTAATATGAAAATTTTACTAATACTAAAAATATTAAAAATTTTTTCATAAAATATATAATTGCTAAATTTCACTACTTATGATATACTTTTAAACGATAATAATAACACACATTCTCTGATGGTTGAAGAGTTGCATTATGTCCTTTTGCCACAAGATGAGAATGGAGGATTAAACGGAGGTAAAAATGTCAGTTATATCAATGAAAAGTTTATTAGAAGCTGGGGTTCACTTCGGTCATCAAACTAGAAGATGGAACCCAAAGATGAGCAAATTCATCTTCACAGAAAGAAATGGAATCTATATTATAGATTTACAAAAAACAGTTAAGAAAATCGAAGAAGCTTATGATTTTGCAAGAGAAATTTCTGCAAATGGTGGCAAAATTTTGTTTGTAGGTACAAAAAAACAAGCACAAGATGCTATTGAAAAAGAAGCTAAAAAGTGTGAAATGCCTTTTATCAACCAAAGATGGTTAGGAGGCTTATTAACAAACTATAAAACTATCAGAAAAAGAATTGATAGACTCTTCAAATTAATTGAAATGGAAGATGATGGTACTTTTGATGTTCTTCCAAAGAAAGAAGTTATTCAACTTATCCATGAAAGAGAAAGACTTGAAAAATTCTTAGGTGGAATTAAAGATATGGATAAAATGCCAGATGCTCTTTATATAGTTGATCCTAAGAAAGAAAAAATAGCTGTAAAAGAAGCTCATATTCTAGGCATCCCTGTAATTGGTATCGTTGATACAAATTGTGATCCAGATGAACTTGATTTCCCAATACCAGGTAATGATGATGCAATAAGAGCTGTTAAGCTAATAACTGAAACTATTGCAAATGCAGTGTTAGAAGGAAAACAAGGCACTCAAAATGTTGTAGAAGATGACGAAGAAAATTTGGACACAGAAGAAAATGTTCCTAGTGAAGAAGTTAATATAGAAGAAGCTTTAGATACAGATGTGCCACAAGCTGAAGAAGAATCAGCTGAAAAACAAGAAGAAGAATAATATTTAGGAAGTTCTAAAGCATATTTTGGAACTTCCTTTTTTAAAGTATAAAGGAGTGAATAATATGAAAATAAGTGCCTCTTTAATTAAAGAACTTAGAGAAAAAACTGGTGCTGGAATGATGGATTGTAAGAAAGCCTTAGCGGAAACTGATGGTAATATGGATAAAGCATTTGATTATTTGAGAGAAAAAGGACTTTCTTCAGTTGCTAAAAAATCTTCAAGAATTACATCTGAAGGTTTAGTGGATTCATACATTCATGGTGGAAGAATTGGCGTGTTAATTGAAGTAAATTCAGAAACAGATTTCGTAGCTAAAAATGATGAATTTAAGAGATTCGTTAGAGATATGGCTATGCAAGTAGCTGCTGTAAACCCTAAATATATCAGCCGTGAGGAAGTTCCTGAAGAAGAACTTGCACATGAAAAGGAAGTTCTTACTGAACAAGCTCGTCAAGAAGGAAAACCTGAAAAAATTATTGAAAAGATGGTTGAAGGTAGACTTGAAAAATTCTATGAAGAAATTGTTCTTTTAGATCAAAAGTTTATCAAAGATTCAGACAAAAAAGTAAAAGATATTTTAAATGACCTTATAGCTAAAATAGGAGAAAACATTAAAATTAGAAGATTTGTTAGATTTGAAGTTGGAGAAGGATTAGAAAAGAAAAATGAAGATTTTGCTGAAGAAGTAGCAAAACAAATGGGTCAAAACTAGGTGGTATCTTGCCTCAGTATAATAGAATAGTTTTAAAATTATCAGGCGAAGCCATGGCTGGAAAGCAAGGCGTCGGAATAGATTTAGATGTTATTAATAAGATAGCTAATCAGGTCAAGAAAATTCATGATTTAGGAGTAGAAACAGGTATTGTTGTAGGTGGTGGAAACTTCTGGCGTGGTCGAGATGCACAAACTATAGACAGAGCCACTTCCGATTATATGGGAATGCTTGGAACTATTATGAACGCTTTAGCATTGCAAGATGCTTTGGAAAAATTAGATGTAAACACAAGATGTCAAACTGCAATTGAAATGAAAGCTGTTGCAGAACCATATATTAGAAGACGTGCCATTAGACATTTGGAAAAAGGTAGAGTGGTAATATTTTCTGCTGGAGTCGGAAATCCATTCTTTTCAACGGATACTGCTGCAGCCCTAAGAGCGGCTGAAATAGATGCCGATGTAATACTTCTTGCAAAAAAAGGAGTAGACGGCATATATGATTCTGACCCTAAATTCAACAAAGATGCGAAGAAATATGATAGCCTAAGTTATCAAGAAATTCTAAATAAAAATTTAAAAATAATGGATGCAACTGCAACCTCTTTATGTATGGATAACAAAATTCCTTTGATAGTCTTTGGTATTGATAAGGAAGATTCAATGTATGATGTTGTTTGTGGTAAATTTTTAGGTACAGTTGTTTCTTAGGAGGAAATTATGATTAACGATTTGAAAAAATCCAGCGAAGAAAAGATGAAAAAGACCATAAGTTCTTTAAAAGAAGATTTTCAAAGTATAAGGGCTGGTCGTGCTAATACATCACTTCTTGATAAAATTACAGTTGATTATTACGGACAACAAAGCCCCATAAATCAAGTAGCCGGTCTATCAGCTCCTGAACCGAGAATGCTTATGATTTCACCTTGGGACCCAAAATTAATTCCTGAAATTGAAAAATCTATTTTAAAATCAGATTTAGGTATAACTCCTTCTAACGATGGAAAAGTTATCAGATTAATTATTCCACAACTTACTGAGGAAAGAAGAAAAGACCTTACAAAAGTTGTAGGAAAAAATTCAGAAGCTGCTAAAATTGCTATCAGAAATATTAGAAGAGATGCAATGGATGAAATCAAAAAGGCTGAAAAATCTAAAGAGATAACTGAAGATGATAGAAAGAGTAATGAAGAAGAAATACAAAAATTAACTGATAAATATATTGAAGAAATTGATAAAATAACTAAGGCAAAAGAAATCGAATTAATGGAAATTTAATAAATAAGGGGCTGTTTAGTCAGCCCTTTTTTATTTTATTCGAAGAGGTATTATGAGTTTTTATGATGTGATTAATTTAGATAATATTCCCAAACATATAGGAATTATTATGGATGGTAATGGCAGATGGGCAAAATCAAAAAATTTACCACGATCTTTCGGTCATAAGGCTGGAAGTGATAGAGTAATTGATATAGTTGAAGCGTCCTATGAGCTTGGTGTTAAATCTTTGAGTCTATACGCTTTTTCCACGGAAAATTGGAAAAGGCCAAGAGATGAAATATCAAAATTGATGGAACTTATTAAATATTATATCAGGACTCAATTAGCTAAAATTAATAAAAATAATGTTAGGATTAATGTTTTTGGTGATATTGAACCTTTACCTGAATCTGTAAAAAATGAAATTCTTGTGGCCGTCGAAAAAACTAAAACTAATGATAAAATGAACCTTAATATTTGCCTAAACTACGGAGGGCAAGATGAGATTTTAAGAGCTTGCAAAAATATTTCAAAAGATGTTTTGGATGGTAAAATTACTACTGAGGATATAAATAAAGAGATTTTTGATTCTCATCTTTATAGTAAAGGACAAGATAGTCTTGACTTATTAATTAGACCCAGCGGTGAATTAAGGGTTTCCAACTTTATGCTTTGGCAGTTGGCTTATGCTGAATTTTATTTTTCAAATATTTTATGGCCCGATTTTACAAAAGAGGAACTTTATAAAGCGATTTACTCTTATCAAAATAGGGATAGAAGGTATGGTGGACTTTGATGAAAGATTTAACAAAAAGACTAATAACAGCAATAGTAGGAGTAATTATCCTTATTGGAGTTTT
Organism: Peptoniphilus sp. oral taxon 836 str. F0141; assembly: GCF_000179335.1. NCBI lineage: Bacteria > Bacillati > Bacillota > Tissierellia > Tissierellales > Peptoniphilaceae > Peptoniphilus > Peptoniphilus sp. oral taxon 836. The sequence continues at coordinate 19,031 of NZ_AEAA01000052.1, read as the reverse complement.
ATTACTTGGAATAAAAGCCGTTAAAGTAGCTGTTTTTATTGTAACTTTAGAGATTATAAGAGAGCTTTATAACGCTTTTTATAAATTAGAAATAAGAATTAGTCTTCCAATTTTATATTTATCATCCTTGATAACTTTTTTATTTTCTTATTTTAATTATAATATTATATTTCCTTTGATTATAACTTTTCTTATAAACGGATTTTTCTCTATTATATTAATTAAATATTCAACAAGGGATATGGTATATACCATTTTTTCTTATTTTTACGGAGTATTTTTTATTAATCTCTTAGCTTATGTTAATGAAATTTCTTTTTTAATTTCTGCTTTTATAATTGCATTTTCAACTGATACTTTCGCTTATATTATTGGGTCGAAATTTGGAAAACATAAACTAATTGAAAGAATAAGCCCTCATAAATCAGTAGAGGGAGCAATAGGAGGAAGTATATTTTCTGTAATAGTTACAGGGTTTTATTTTTATTTTGTGAAGACTCATTATATTAATTTTGATATTGATATTTCAGTTCTTATTATAATTTTATTAGCATCTATCTCTGGACAATTTGGAGATTTATTTGCTTCAAAAATTAAAAGAGAAACAGGTATTAAAGATTTTTCTCAAATATTACCAGGGCACGGAGGATTTTTAGACAGATTTGACTCATTAATATTTGTTTGTCCTTTCGTATATTTCTTATACTATTTTATATCTTAAGGAGGTTTTATGTCAGCACTTATAGGTTCAATTATTGTTTTCCTTTTAGTTGTATTATTACATGAATTTGGTCACTTTTCAGTTGCAAAATTAGTAGGAATTAAGGTTAACGAATTTTCTGTCGGAATGGGTCCAAAAATATTTCAAAAAACAAAGGGAGAAACAAAGTATTCTCTAAGAGCTTTACCTATAGGAGGATTTGTTGCAATGGAAGGCGAGGATGAAGAATCTTTTGACCCTAGATCATTTAATAATGTTTCTGTATTTAAAAGAATGGCAGTGGTCCTAGCTGGTGTAACAATGAATTTTATTCTTGCCATTTTTTGTTTTTTCATACTCTTTTATTTTATTGGCTTTGGTTCAAATATTATAGACACTGTAATTAAGGACTCTCCTGCTGATGCAGCAGGCTTAACTAAGGGAGATAAAATTGTTGGAGTAAATTATGTCAGAACTGACAATTTGAATGATATAGTCGAAGAAATTTCAAAAAACAATGGTAAAGAATTAAATCTTAATATTTTACGAAATAATGAAAGTATAAATAAAAAAATTATGCCAAAATTTTCTAAAGAAGAAAATAGATATATAATTGGCTTTTCTTCCACTAGACAAAGATCCTTCCTTGGCTCTTTTTCTTTAGCTTTTAAACAAACAGGTGAAGTTGTAAAAGCAATTTTTTCTGTATTTTCTTTAATTAGGGATGGAAAATTCACATCTGATATGATTTCTGGACCTATTGGGGTAATTTCAATTATAGGTCAAGAAACTTCAAAAGGATTTCTGTATTTAGTTCAAATTCTTGCAATCATTTCTGCAAATTTAGGTGTTATGAACTTAATTCCAATACCTGGGCTAGATGGTGGAAAGTTTTTTTTATTAATTATTGAATCAATTAGAGGTAAGGCAATAAGCGAAAAACTTGAAATGAAATTAACGATGATAGGCTATGGGATTTTATTAACATTGATGATTTATGTTACAATTTTTAATGATTTAGGAAGGCTATTTAAATGACAATAAATAGAAAAAAAACAAGACAGGTAAAAGTGGGCAATGTTTATATAGGTGGGGATGCACCCATATCTGTTCAATCTATGACAAATACAATAACAAAAGATATAGATAGTACAGTTAAACAAATTAAAAAATTAGAGGATGCAGGTTGCGATATAATTCGTTTTGCAGTAAATGATTTAGATGATGCCAAAGCTATTGGACCTATTAAAGAAAGGATCAATATTCCTACTATTTCAGATATTCAATATGACTATAAACTTGCCTTAGCAGCATGCGAAAACAATATTGATGGAATGAGAATTAATCCTGGAAATATTGGAGCTAAATGGAAAGTAAGAGAAGTAGTTGAAGCTTGTAAAGATAAGGGAATTTCCATAAGAATAGGAGTAAATTCAGGTTCAATTAAACAAGAATTTTTGGATAAATACAAAGGTGTAAATGAAAATTCTATAGTTTATAGTGCTTTAGATGAAATTGAAACTTTGGAATCATTAAACTTTACTGATATTAAAGTTTCTTTAAAGGCATCAAATGTAAATTTATCATTGGACTCTTACAGAAAATTTTCAGAAATTTCTGATTACCCTATACATCTTGGGATTACAGAAGCAGGCCCTCCACCAATTGGTATTATAAAATCTTCTATAGGAATAGGAAGCCTTTTAGCAGAGGGCATTGGCGATACTATAAGAGTATCATTGACTGCTGATCCTATCTATGAAGTTAAAGTTGGTAAAGAAATTTTAAAATCTCTCGGACTTAGGAATGAAGGAATAGATTTAATTTCTTGTCCAACTTGTGCAAGAACAAAAGTTAATTTAATAGATATTGTGAATAAAGCTCAAAAAAGACTTGATTCTTTAGATATGAATTTAAAAGTTGCTATGATGGGATGTGCTGTTAATGGACCTGGTGAAGCAAGAGAAGCTGATATAGGAATTGCTTGCGGAAATAAAAGTGGTTTAATTTTTAAAAAAGGGAAAATAATAAAAAAATGTCCTGAAGATGAGCTTTTAAACCAATTATTTATGGAAATTGATAAAATGAAAGATTAATTCTCTAAAAAATAAGGCTATTTTTTGTTATAATTATATAAATAGCTTTATTTTTTTGTTTTTTTGAGGTGAGATTTTGGATTTAAAAATAATTTTAGACAAATTAAATGTAAAGTATGATGAAAATTTATCAGCAAAAATAAAAAGTGTAAAATATAAAAAATCCAGCAAAGAAATTTTTATTGAAATTGACTCAAATGAAGATTTAGAAAGTTATCTGAATAATCAAATTGAACAAGCGTTGAGGGAATATTTCGATTCATCTACCATTCATTTGTCATGTAATAAAATTTCTAATCCTTACATAGATGAATATGACTTAATAACTAAGGAAATTACAAATTACAATCCTTCTTCTTCTAGCTGGTTAAATGATATGAGTATAAAGATTGATAAAGACCATTTACAAGTAGATATTTTGTGTCCAAGTGAGGAAGTTTATCACTCATTGATTTCTAATGGACTATCAAAAATTTTACAAGATAAACTAATTTTATTTGATGACTATAAAATCAATTTTGTTAAGAATATCAATAAAGAACCAGACAAAGAATTATTTATAAATAAATTTGAAGAAGAAGAAAAAAATATCTGTAAGTTAACTGAACTTAAACCAACTGAACAAAGTAAAAAAATTGATAATATAAAAAGTGATGATAATAAATATATTTATAAATCCGGCAGATTTAAACTTGGTGATTATACAAAACTTATAGATATGTCAATTAATAATCCTAATATGACCTTTGAAGCAGATATATTTAAAATTGAATATAGGGAATTGAAAAATTGCATACTAGCTAGTTTTTCTGTTACAGATTATTCATATTCTTTATTATGTAAGGCTTTCTTAAAAGATAAAGAAATAGAAAAATTTCAAAATGAATTTAACAATGGTGATCATGTCTTAATTGGTGGTCAATTATCTTATGATAACTTTTCAAAATGTGATACCCTTATGATAAGATACATGGAAAAAACAGAAAAAGAAATGCCTAAAGATACCGCACAAGAAAAAAGAGTCGAACTCAGGGTTCACACTAAAATGAGCCAAATGAATGGAGTCACAAGTTTTTCGGATTTTGCAAAACGTGCTAAAAGTTTTGGTCACAAAGCAATAGCAATCACCGATGTGAGTGATGTACAAGGTTTCCCTGAAGCCATGGATGCAAGTAAAGACTTTGATATTAAAGTAATCTATGGTCTTGATGCAAATTTTGTTGATGATGAAGAAGATATTGTTATAAATTATAATGAAAATAAATCCTACAATACTTATGTGGTATTTGATATAGAAACAACAGGTCTATCTCCCATAAGAGATAAAATTACTGAAATTGGTGCTGTAAAAATAGTTGATGGTATAATTACAGAAAGATTTTCACAATTGATCAATCCCCAAATGCTAATTCCGGAAAAAGTGCAAGAACTTACCAGAATAACAAATGCTCTAGTTGAAAATGAACCAACTATAGAAGAAGTCGCCCCAAAATTTTATGATTTCATTAAAGATAGCGTTCTTGTTGCACATAACGCAAAATTTGATACTGCTTTTATAAGAAGAGTATTTAAAGAAAATGATTTAGATTTTATTAATCCAATCTTAGATACCTTAAGCTTTGCAAGAGCAACAGTTAAAGATACTAAAAAATTTAACTTAGCTACATTGTGTAAAAAATTTGGTGTATCTTTGGTGGGAGCCCATAGAGCTGTTAATGATGCTGAAGCAACAGCACACCTATTTATAAAGCTTATAAATAAAATTTTTGATCCTAAGCATATAGATTTTAATAAATTAAATTCTTTAAAGTCTCAGATTGAACCAGAAATCTTATTTGAATCTTCTCTTTCAATACTTACAAAAAATGAAGAAGGGTTAAAAAATTTATATAAATTAGTTTCAGATAGTCATATGAATTACTTCAACAGGGTTGCAAAGGTCCCTAGAAGTCTGATTAATAAATATAGAAAAGGTCTTCTGATAGGTTCTGGTGATGAAAGCGGCGAGATATTTAATGCATTTTTTAGAAATTTAGAAATAGATGAAGTAGAAAAAATTGCTAGTTTCTATGATTATTTAGAAATTCAACCTATTGATAATTTTATTCCATCTTTATTACGTAATAAGCTTACAAGAGAAGATATTATTGAAATTAACAAAAAAATTTGCAAAGTTGGTGAAAATTTAGGTATTCCAGTTATAGCAACTTCCAATTGCTTTTATTTAGATGAAAAAGATGATTTGGTTAGAAGAATCATTTTAAATGGAAAAGTTGGAGTTCCTGATTACAATGCAAAAATCAAGCAAAAGTTATATTTTAAATCTACAGATCTTATGCTTGAAGAATTTTCATATTTGGGTGCAGATAAAGCGATGGAAGTGGTTGTTACAAATACAAACTTAATAAATGATTCCATTGACAATGTAAAACCAATACCTGATGGTAAATATCCACCAGTAATTGAAGGCTCGGAAGAAACTCTAAAAAATATTACTTACAAAAAGGCGCATGAAATATATGGGGATCCTTTGCCTCAAATAGTTGAAGCTAGATTAAAAAAAGAACTTGACTCAATAATTTCAAACGGATATGCAGTTTTATATATAATCGCCCAAAAACTTGTTAAAAAATCTAATGATGATGGTTATTTAGTTGGCTCAAGAGGTTCAGTTGGTTCTTCTTTTGCTGCACATATGGCTGATATAACTGAAGTTAATCCATTACCGGCTCACTATATATGTCCACAATGTAAATATAGTGAATTTATGGAAGATCCTACAATTGGTTCAGGGGTAGACTTAGCAGATAAAAATTGTCCTAAGTGTGGTCATAAATTAAATAAAAATGGTCATAATATTCCTTTTGAAGTTTTTCTTGGTTTTTATGGTGATAAAGAACCTGATATAGATCTGAATTTTGCTGGAGAATATCAACCAAATGCTCATAAATACACAGAGGAACTTTTTGGAAAGGGCTATGTTTTTAGAGCAGGAACAATTGGTAAAGTTGCATACAAGACTGCTTACGGATATGTCAAGAAATTTTTTGAAAATCAAGAAGATATATCTCAAACAGAAGTAGATAGATTAACCATAGAAGCTACAGGAGTTAAAAGAACAAGCGGACAACATCCAGGAGGCGTTATGATTTGTCCAAAATCAAAAGATATTTTTGACTTTACTCCTATACAATATCCGGCTGATGATAAATCCTCAGGGGTTATAACAACTCACTTTGACTATAACTTCATTCATGGAAAGATACTTAAGCTTGATATACTCGGTCATGATGGACCTACTATAATAAAAATGCTTGAAGATTTTATAGGAATAGATACATCAAAAATACCGCTTGATGATAAAGATACCCTATCTTTATTTTCAAGTGGTGAAAAATTAAATCTCGATAAAAATATCTTTGATGTTAGTACGGGAACATTAGGTATTCCAGAATTTGGTACTGGCTTTGTAAGACAAATGCTTATAGACACTAAGCCAAAAAACTTTGCAGAACTTGTAAGAATATCAGGTTTATCCCATGGAACTGATGTATGGTTAGGAAATGCAGCAGATCTTGTTTCTTCAGGTCAGGCAAGTTTATCAGAAGTTATTTGTACAAGGGAAGATATAATGCTTTATTTAATAGCTGCAGGTGCAGAGAATAAAATGGCTTTTGATACAATGGAAAAAGTTAGAAAGGGTAAAGGACTAACTGACGAACAAATAAAAATAATGAATAATCTAAAATTACCTCCTTGGTATATAGATTCTTGTTTGAAAATTAAATATATGTTCCCAAAGGCTCACGCTGTAGCATATGTTATGTTATCTTTTAGAATAGCATATTGTAAATTGAATTATCCATTAGCGTTTTATGCCACCTACTTCACTATAAAACTTTCAGACTTTGTAGGAGAGGTAATTATTAATGGACCAGAAGCTATAAAGGCTCAAATTGACTTTATTAATAATAAAGAAACCCCAAGTTCAAAGGAGCAAACTCAAATGCCTATATATGAAGTTGCATTAGAAATGTATTCAAGAGGACTTGAATTTTTACCAGTAGATATTTATAAGTCAAAAGCTCAGGAATTTACAATTGAAGATAAAAAAATCCGTATGCCGCTAAGAGCCCTAACTGGAGTAGGGGAACAAGCTGCTAAAAATATTATAGAAGCAAGAAATGATGGGCAATTTTTGTCTAAAGAAGACTTATTAAAAAGAGCTAAAGTTGGTAAATCATTACTCAATATTTTTGAAATAAATAATGTAATAAAAGATATGGATGATACCAACCAAATATCAATGTTTAATATGTTTTAACTTGCATTTGTAGCTATTTGTGATATAATTAAATAAAGTATGTAAGAAAGTAAGTTAGAGAGTGGGGTTCCCACTCTTTGTTTTTTACTTGGAGGTGCCTATGGATAAAAAATCATTTAAAAATCAAATTTTTAAAATAGCACAAGTTTCTGCTGAAGAATTAGGATACGAAATTGTAGATATTGAATATCAAAAAGGCAATAAACATGATTTGCTTTCTATTTTTATTTTTAAAAAAGAAGGAATTGACCTTGATGACTGTACTAAAATGAGTCACAATATAGAGAAAAATTTGGATAATTTAGAAATATTAACAAGACCTTATTACCTTGAAATTTCTTCGCCTGGGCTTGATAGACCAATTAAAACTAAAGATGATTATAGAAGAAATTTAGAAAATGAGGTTGAGGTAAAGCTTTACGGACCTTACAATGGAAAAAAAGAGTACGTTGGAATTTTAAAAGATTATAATGAGCATAATGTTATTATTTGTGTTGAAAATGACAATATTGAAATTCCTATAAAAAATATTTCGTCAATGAAACAAGTTATAAAATTTTAACGGAGGAGAAGATGAATCAAGAGTTTATAGAAGCATTAAATGAAATAGAAAAAGAAAAAGGAATATCTAAAGACATAATTTTTGATGCCTTAGAACAAGCTTTGGTTTCTTCCTATAAAAAAAATTACGGAACTTCACAAAATGTAATTGTAAAAATGGATAGAGAAACTGGGGAAATAAAACTTTTTGCCTACAAAAATATAGTGGAAGAAGTAGAAAACCCAGAAATTGAAATCAGCCTTGAAGATGCAAAAAAAATTGATATTAATTTTAAGCTTGGAGATAATTATACTAAGGAAATTCACCCAAAAAATTTTGGAAGAATCGCTGCACAAACAGCAAAACAAGTTGTTATTCAAAGAATTAAAGATGCAGAACGTGATGTGATATTTGAAGATTTTACAAAAAAGGAAAGAGAATTATTAACCGGTCTTGTTCAAAGGTCAAATCATGGTAATGTATATGTAGATTTAGGCAAAACAGAAGGAATTTTACTTCCTAATGAACAAATTAAAGGCGAAAGTTATAAGCATGGTGATAGGTATAAGATGCTTCTTTTGGAAGTGAAAAAGTCTTCAAAGGGGCCTCAGGTTATCTTATCTAGATCCCATCCTGATTTAATCAAAAGATTGTTTGAACTTGAAGTGCCTGAAATAAATGAGGGTATTGTTGAAATTTATTCAATTTCTCGTGAAGCTGGTTCTAGAACTAAAATAGCTGTTTTTTCTCTAGATCCAGAAGTTGATCCATTAGGAGCCTGCGTTGGTTATAAGGGACAAAGAGTAAATGCAATAGTAGATGAATTAAGTAACGAAAAAATTGATATTGTTATTTATCAAAAAGATCCACAAGAATTCATCGCAAATTCTTTAAGTCCATCAAAAGTTGAAAAAGTTTTTATTAATGAAGATGACAAATCTGCTTTAGCGATTGTCCCAGATTATCAGCTTTCTTTAGCAATAGGTAAAGAGGGACAAAATGTAAGACTTGCTGCTAAGCTAACAGGATGGAAAATAGATATTAAATCTATGAGTCAATATGAAGAGTATTTAGAAGAAGAAAACATAACCGAAGAAGAATTGGAAAAGAGATTTTCTGAAAAAAAAGAAAGTGACCTATCTGAATCAGATTCACTTGATTCTTATGATAACTCAAATGAAGAAAACAGTGAAGATTTAGAGGTTGAAAAAAATGAAGATACTTTAAAGTCTAATGAAAATATTGAAGAAGTTTCTGATAATAATATAAATAATGAAATAACTGAAGATTTTGAAAATGATATTGAATCAAATGATATAGACTAAGAAAGGAAAATAAATTATTAATTAATTTTTAAATGGAGAATTATGGTAAAAACAAGAAAAATACCTATGCGTACTTGTATAGGTTGTAGAGAACAAAAACCAAAAAAAGAATTAATTAGAGTTGTAAGAAATAAAGAAAACCAAATCTTTATAGATTTGACAGGAAAGGCAAATGGTAGAGGTGCATATTTATGTAGAAGCAAAGACTGTCTGGATAAAGCTATTAAATCTAAAGCTTTAAACAGAGCATTTTCTACAGAGATTGACAAAGAAACTTATGAAAAGCTAAAAGAGTCAATATAATAAATATCATCTTTTAAGGAGGTGTTCTATTTGTCAAATATAAGAGTACACGCGCTGGCAAAAGAAATTGGGATTACAAGTAAAGAACTTTTAATAAAATTAAAAGAACTTAATATCGAAGCAAAAAATCACATGTCTACTATTGACGAAAAAGATGAAGAAAAAGTTAGAAAACTCTATTCAAAGGGCACTAAAAAAGACGATAGCAAAGTAAAGGAAAGTAAAAATATAGACAAGAAATCTCATAAGAATCAAAATATGAAAAAGGATTCTCATAAAGAAAAAATTGATCACACATCAAAAAGTAATAATTTTAATAAAAAACATAAGATAAGTAACGACACTACTGATGATGAAGATATTTTAAAACACAAAAGAAATATAAATCAAAAAAATCTTCATAAAAATAAAAAAAATAATGCCAACGAGCAAGAAGAAAAAAAAGAATACAAACCTAAAGACTTAAGACAAAAAAAAGCCAAAGAAGAAGCAAAAAAATAAAGATAAATCTCATGATCATAGTGAAGAAGGACCTATTAAAATCAAAGTTCCTTTAACTGTAAAAGATTTTGCAGAAAAAACTAATCAAGGAATAAGTGCAGTAATGACAAAATTAATTGGCTTAGGGGTAATGGCTAATCAAAATCAATCAATAGATGAGGATACCTGTATTCTTCTTGCTGATGAATTAAATGTTCAAATAGAAATTGATAAAGACGATGAATCTGAAATCACGATAGAAGAAAAATTTGGTCTGTTAAAAGAAGATAAAGAAAGAGACTTAAAACTTAGAGCTCCGGTTGTTACTGTAATGGGTCACGTTGACCATGGTAAGACATCCTTACTTGATGTAATTAGAAAATCACATGTTACTGCTCAAGAAGCAGGCGGAATAACCCAACATATAGGTGCTTATACAGTAAATTTGAAAGGTAAAAAAATCACCTTCCTTGATACTCCAGGTCACGAAGCTTTCACTTCCATGAGACTAAGAGGAGCTCAAACTACTGATATTGCAGTTCTTGTTGTTGCTGCAGATGATGGTGTAATGCCTCAAACTGTAGAGGCTATATCTCATGCAAAGTCAGCAGATGTTCCTATAATTGTAGCCATCACAAAAGTGGATAAACCTGATGCAAATCCAGAAAGGGTAAAGCAAGAACTCATGAACTATAACTTAGTTTCTGAAGAATGGGGTGGCTCAACAATTATGGTTGCTGTTTCATCAAAAACCAAAGAGGGAATTGATGAGCTTTTGGAAATGATTTTACTTGTTGCAGAAATGCAAGAATTAAAGGCTAATCCTAATAGGCTTGCAGTGGGTAATATCATTGAAGCTAATCTTGATAAATCAAAAGGTCCAATGGCAACTGTTTTAGTAAAAAATGGAACTTTAAGATCTGGCGATTATGTTGTTTCAGGCGTTTGCTATGGTAGAATTAGAGCAATGGTTGATGACAAACATAGAAAAATAAAAAAAGCTGGTCCTTCTATGCCTGCTGTTATTTTAGGACTCAGTGATGTTCCAAACGCTGGCGATTTAATTTATGCAGTAAAGGATGATAAGACAGCAAAAACTATATCAGAAAAAAATGCTGAGCTTGCGAGAGACGAAAGATTAAGTAATACAAATAAAATCAGTCTTGAAAATTTATTTGCAAAAATAAAAGAAGATGAAATGAAAGAACTTAACCTTGTTGTAAAAGCAGATGTAAAAGGTTCTGTAGAAGCGTTGATACAATCTTTACTTAAGCTTTCAAATGATGAAGTTAAGATTTCAATAGTTCACTCAGGTGTTGGCGGAATAAATGAATCTGATGTTACTTTGGCATCTGCTTCTAATGCAATTGTGTTAGGATTTAATGTAAGACCTAATATAAATGCAATAGATTTAGCAAAGAATGAAGAAGTCGAAATCAGGACATATAGGGTAATATATGATATTCTTAACGATATCGAAAAAGCAGTTAAAGGTATGCTTGAACCAACTATTGTAGAAGAAATAATGGGTAGGTGTGAAATTAGACAAATATTCAAACTTCCAACAAATAATATTGTAGCTGGTGTTTATGTATTGAGTGGAAAAATACTAAGGAATTCAAAAGTTAAGGTTTTAAGAGATGATGTTGTAATTCACGAAGGAGATATTTCATCACTTAAGAGATTCAAGGATGATGTTAAGGAATTACCAACAAGCTATGAAGGTGGCTTAATGATTGATGGATTTAATGATATTAAAGAAGGAGATTTATTAGAATCTTTCATTCTTAAAGAAGTTAAAAAGGATTAACATGGATAATAAAAGAATAAATAAAATATCCGAAGAAGTAAAAAGATGCCTTATGGATATTGTACAAAATAAAATAAAAGACCCAAGAATACCTACTTTAACAAGCATATCTCATGTAGAAGTTACAAGAGATTTATCTTTTGCAAAAGTATATGTTTCAATATTTGCTGATGATATTAAAAAGCAAAAGGCTTTACAAGGTTTAGAAAGTGCCAAAGGTTTTATAAAAAAAGAATTAGCCAGAGAAGTTAAATTGAGAGTCATGCCTGAACTAATTTTTATTAATGATGATTCCATTGAAAAAGGATTAAAAATGGATAAACTTATCAATGAGGTTAATCATGGTAAAAAATTTTAATGAATATATTAAAATTCTAGAAGAAAAGATAAATAAGGCTAATACAATTGCCATAGCTAGTCATATGAACCCAGATGGAGATAATTTGGGTTCAAAGCTATGCCTGTATAAACTTTTTAAAAACTTAAATAAGGAAGTTTACGTAATTGAAAATGACCAAGTACCAACCGCAGAAAAATTTTTACCTGGTGTTGAACATCTTGTTGATTCAGATACTTTAGAAGATAAAAAAATTGATTTAATGATAGTTACTGATTGTGGTGATATAGAAAGAATAGGTCGTGCTGAATCAATTTTTAAAAAAGCTGATTTTACTGTAAATATTGACCATCATGAAACTAATGTTGAATTCGCTGATCTAAATTTAGTTGATAGAAATGCTCCTGCTGTTTGTGAATTTTTATATTTAATTTTAAAACAAATGAATTTTAGTATTGATAAGGATATGGCAACTTGTTTATATACTGGAATTTCAACAGATACAGGTTCTTTTAAGTATGATTCTATAAGACCATTAACTTTTGAAGTAGCAATAGAACTTTTAAAAATTGGTATAGATATAAACAAAATTACTGTAAATTTATACCAACGTCGCTCAAAAGAAAAAACGGAACTTCTTATTAGAGCATTGAATAATATAAGATATTATGAGAATAACAAAATTGGACTTGTAAGTATTAATGAAAAAGATATTTTTGAAACTGGGGCTAGAAAGTCAGATTCTGATGGTATAGTAGAATTTGTAAGGGATATAGATGGTATTGAGCTTTCTATTTTTATAAACGAAAAAAAAGACTACTACAAATTATCTACAAGGTCAAAAACCTATGTAGATTGCACAAAAATAGCTAAAGTTTTTGGTGGTGGCGGTCATATTCGTGCAGCAGGAGCAACTTTATATAAAAAAGATTATCCAAATCTTTGTGATGCTATAAATAGAATAATTGATTTAAGCTCTAATGAAATTTGATATGGATGGAATTTTATTAATTAATAAAAAAAGGGTATAACTTCCCATGATGTTATATCTATTGTTAGAAAAAATTAAATATTAAAAAAGTTGGTCATTGTGGTACACTTGACCCGATGGCAACAGGCTTACTTATTATTTTAATAGGTAAGGCTACTAAACTTTCAGATTATATAATGAAAAATAGAAAAACTTATTTAGCCAAAGTAAAACTTGGTCTTCTAACCGATTCCTATGATATAACTGGAAATATATTAGAAAATCAAGATTTTACAGTAGATAAAGATAAATTGATTGAAGTTTTGAAATCATTTGTTGGTGAAGTAAAACAGATACCACCTATGTATAGTGCAATAAAAGTAAATGGTAAAAAACTATATGAATATGCTAGAAAAGGCGTTGAAGTTAAAAGGAAAGAAAGACTTGTGAAAATTTACTCAATTGGGCTTTTAGATTTTAATGGCAAGGATGAATTTGTTATTAATTGTGATGTTTCAAGCGGAACATATATTAGAACCTTGGCTTTTGATATAGGTAGAAAGTTAAATACCTACGGAACTTTACTAGAACTACAAAGAAATAGCATTTCTAATTTTAATTTAAATGAGTGTTTAAATATAGATGATATTGAATCAATAGACCTAGAAGAACTCCATAGTAGGATAATTCCAATGGAAAAAGCCCTTTTAAATTTTGAAAAATTTTCATATCCAAGTGATTTTTATGATAAACTATTAAATGGTATAAAATTTCAGACAGAAAAGGATTTTGAAGACAAAATTTTCAGACTTTATTGTAGAGATGAATTTATAGGATTAGGTAGGATGGAAGTTGATAATGGAAGAAATTATATGGCTTTATTTAAAAAGCTTATCAGGTGAGAAATGATAGTTATTGATATTGATTTAAATTATGTAGCTGAAAAAAATTCTATAATTGCCTTGGGAAACTTTGATGGGGTGCACAAAGGTCATAGAAAATTATTGGAAAGCACTGTCAAAATAGCTAAAGAAAAGAAATTGAAATCTGCTGTATTAGGTTTTAAATCACATAGTTCCAATATGTATTCTGAAAATAAAAAAAAGATCCTAACAACAAACACAAGTAAGTTTAAGATTTTTTCAGACTTAGGAATAGATATAGTCTATCTTATTGATTTTAGCAAAGAATTTATGTCTATGTCACCTATGGAATTTCTGAAAGACTTCTTACAGGAAAAATTAAAAGTTAAGGGTCTTGTCGTTGGGTATGACTACACATTTGCATATAAAAAAGCAGGTGATGTTAATTATTTAAAAGAACACTCATATCTTTTTAATTGGCTAGATATAATAGAAGAACAAACTTGGCAAGGACAAGCCATATCATCATCACTGATAAGAAAATTAATTTCTGAGGGAAAAATCAAAGAAGCAAACTTCCTATTAGATAGTAATTTTACTGTTATGGGAAAAGTTATCCATAATAAAGGTTTGGGTCAAAAAATGGGTTATCCAACAGCTAATTTAGAACTCTGCGACAATTATATAATTCCTAGATATGGAGTATATGATACAGATATTATTGTTGATGGTAAAAAGTATAAAGCTGCTACAAGTGTTGGAACTAATCCAACTGTTGAGGATGATGGAATAAAGATAGAAGCTCACATTTTAAATTTTAATGATAATATCTATGGAAAAACTGTTGAATTAATTTTTCTTGATTTCATCAGACCTGAATTAGTATTTAAAAATATTGATGAGTTATTTAAGCAAATTAACTTAGATGTTAAGAAAGTTCGAGAAAGATAAATCTTTACATTTACTAACACTTTTGATATTATATATAAATAAGTTATTTACCTTTTCGTGGTTAATCGTTCCTCGGCGATTTACTAGGCTAAGGTTAATTAATTATAGGAGGAAATATGTTAAACAAAGAAGAAAAAATCGAAATTATTAATGAGTACAAAGCTCATGAAGGAGATACTGGTTCTCCAGAAGTACAAATTGCTATTCTTACAAAAAGAATAAACGACCTTAATGAACATTTAAGATATCATAAGAAAGACCACCATTCAAGAAGAGGACTTTTGAAAATGGTTGGTAAAAGAAGAAATCTTTTAAGATATCTTAAAGAAAAAGATATTGAAAGATATCGTAAGTTAATAGAAAGACTAAATATTAGAGGATAAAAAGAGCGGGGTATCCGCTCTTTATTTTTAGAGGAGGAGTTATGGAGAAAATATATACCATGGAGCTGGCTGGCACTGAATTAAAAGTTACTGTTGGTAAAGTAGCTGAACAAGCTAACGGCGAATGTCTAGTACAATATGGTGATACTGTTGTCCTCGTTACTGCTACTTCTTCGAAAGAACCTAGAGAAGGGATAGATTTCTTTCCTCTAAGTGTTGATTATGAAGAAAAAATGTATGCAGTTGGTAAAATTCCAGGAGGATTTATTAAAAGAGAAGGAAGACCGAGTGAAAAAGCAACTTTAACAGCCAGACTTATTGATCGTCCATTAAGACCTCTTTTTCCAGAAGGATATAGAAATGATGTTCAAATTGTAGCCACTGTATTAAGTGTTGACCAAGACCATATACCGGATATTCCTGCAATGATTGGTTCATCAATAGCATTATGTTTATCTGATATTCCTTTTGACGGTCCTACAGGTTCAGTTCAAGTAGGACTTGTTGATGGAGAATATGTAATAAACCCCAATCAAGAACAAAGAGAAAAAACTGATATAAATCTGATGCTTTCTGGAACAAGTTCTGCAATAATGATGGTTGAAGCAGGAGCAAATATTGTTTCAGAAGAACAAATGCTAAATGCAATTTTAACTGGCCACGAAGCAATCAAAGAAATATGTCATTTTATCGACAGTATAGTAAGTGAAATAGGAAAAGAAAAATCCAAGTATATCCTATTTAAACCTGACCAAGAAATTGTTGATAAGGTAAAAGATTTTGGTACTGATATACTTGTAAATGCAATTCGTCAAAAAGACAAAGTTTTAAGAGAAAAATTGACTGACCAAGCAAAAGATGAAATCAGACAACATTTTGAAGATTTAATGGAAGAAAATTCCAAAGATGTGGAAGCAGCCATTGAAGAAATTGAAGTAACAGAAGTTAGAAGGGGAATAATAGAAGAAGATAGAAGACCTGATGGAAGAAAATTAGAAGAAATTAGACATTTATCTTCAGAAGTAGGATTACTTCCAAGAGCACATGGAAGCGGATTATTTACTAGAGGACAAACTCAAGTTTTATCAGTAACAGCTTTAGGTGCATTATCTGAAGAGCAAACTATAGATGGTCTAGGTGATGATAAACCAAAACATTATATTCACCATTACAATTTCCCAGGTTTTTCTGTAGGAGATACTAAGCCTTCAAGAAGCCCAGGAAGACGTGAAATTGGTCACGGAGCCTTAGCTGAAAGAGCTCTTATACCAGTTATTCCATCAATAGAAGAATTTCCCTATACAATAAGAGTTGTATCTGAAGTTTTATCTTCAAATGGTTCATCTTCACAAGCTTCAGTTTGTGGGTCAACATTATCACTCATGGATGCAGGCGTGCCTATTAAAGCTCCTGTTGCTGGTATTGCAATGGGTCTTATAGAAGAACATGGAGTAACAAAAATTTTAACAGATATTCAAGGACTTGAAGATCACTTTGGTGATATGGACTTTAAAGTTGCTGGTACAAGTGAAGGTATAACAGCAATTCAAATGGATATAAAAGTTGAAGGTATAAAAAAAGAAATTTTGGAGGTTGCTCTTGAAAGAGCTAAAGTAGCAAGACTCGAAATTTTAGACCATTTAAAAACTACTATTGATAAACCAAGAGATCACTTATCAAAATACGCTCCAATTATTCATATTATATTGATTGACCCAAATAAAATTGGTGATGTCATAGGAGCAGGCGGAAAAACAATTAATAAAATTATTGAACAAACAGGCGTTAAAATTGATATAGATGATGATGGTAAAGTTTCAGTATTATCCGAAGATGCCGAAAAAGCCAAAGAAGCAATTTCTATAATAGAAAGTATTATAAAGGAAGTTGAAGTTGGTGATGAGTATCTAGGCAAAGTTAAAAAAATCATGAAATTTGGTGCTTTTGTTGAGCTTAAAAAAGGAACAGAAGGTCTGCTTCATATTTCAGAAATTGCTCATGAAAGAACTAGAGAAGTCGGAGATGTATTACATGTAGGTGATCAGGTAAAAGTAAAAGTCATTGAAATAAATGATGAGAACGGAAAAATTTCTCTTTCCAGAAAAGTTCTCTTACCTAAACCGAAAAGAACTGAAAAAAATAACGACCACTTCACTGAACATCAAAAAGAAAAATCTCAATATAGTGAAGATGAAACAAAAGAAATTTAAATATTAAAATATTAATCGCATTTTATGATGCGATTTTTTTACAGGAGGATTATGAAAATAAAAATTATAAATAAAAGTAAACATCCACTACCTCAGTACCAAACACAAGGTTCAAGTGGAATGGATTTAAGAGCAAATTTAGATGAAAAAATTATATTAAAATCTCTTGAAAGAACCCTTGTACCTACAGGTATTTATATTGAATTGCCACAAGGATACGAAGCTCAAATTAGAGCAAGAAGCGGTTTGGCATTAAAAAAAGGTCTATCATTACCTAATGGTATTGGAACAATTGACTCAGACTACAGGGGAGAATTAAAAATTATTTTTGTTAATCTAGGAAAAGAAGATATAGAAATAAATGATGGAGATAGAATTGCCCAAATGGTAATTATGAAAATAGAAAGACCAGAAATTGAAGAAGTGGAAATATTAGGTGACACCGAAAGAAGTAAAGGTGGTTTTGGTCATACAGGTCTTTAATGTTCTTAAATTATTAAGCTTGTGATATAATATTAAAGAGGTGTAACAGTGGATAAAAAGAAGAAAATTCTTAAAAAAAATAAAGTAAAAGCACCAAATACTAAGACTGTCGGTGAGCCTAAGAGTGAAATATTCGGTCTATTTCTAATGGTTATAGGAATAATTTTTTTCATATCCATATTTTCAGACAAAATGGGAATTATTGGACGACTCGTATATAAATTTCTATCTGTACTTTTAGGCTCAGCAAATTATATTTTTCCCTTATTACTAATATTTTGGGGAATTCTCTATAATATTACTGCTACAAAACTATATACTAAAAGATATATTATTTGTAGTTTAATTATTTATTTCTCAATATTAATTTTATTAGATGCTTCAAAGGAATTAGATTTAACACTTGTTGATAGAATAAATAGATCTATTGAGTATATGTCTATTGCAAGAAGTGGAGGAATTATAGGGGCTATATTAGGATTTTTTTCATACAAATTATTGGGTTCATTAGGAACTTATATTTTTGTTGGTATTATAATTTTGGTTAACTTATATATTATGCTTAGGACAAATATTGACCAAATAATAATGGCTTATGAGGATTTATCAGATTATTTGGAAGATAGGAAAAAAATTCTAGCAGAAAAGAAAATAAAAAGAGAGAATGATAAATCAAATCAGGTTGAAGAAAAAGAACTCAAAAAAAGTCAGAAAGAAGATAAAAAACTAAAAATCTTAGATAATTTTAAAATCAAAAAAGACAATCTTTTAGAAGATAATAAAACAAAAGAAAATAAAGATTTTATAATTAAGGAATATAAAACTACAAATATTAATAATACTCAAGAAAACAATTCAAATATACAAGAATCAAGTTCTGAAGAATTAACTGAAAAAGATAAAGAAGAATTTAAGAATATTGACCAAGAACTTCCTGATGAAACTTATATTTATCCGGATATTTCTCTACTTAATATAAATGAATCAAACAATACAATGTCTAATCAGGAGATTATAAAAAATGGTAAAATTATCGAAAAAACTCTTGATAACTTTAATATGGATTGTCAAATTACTTCTATTAATAAAGGGCCTGTAATTACTTGTTATGAACTAAAACCAGCTCCTGGAATAAAATTATCTAGAATTGTAAGTTTATCAGATAATATCTCTATGGCATTGGGCTCTTCTGATATAAGAATTGAAGCTCCTATTCCTGGCAAGACAGTTGTAGGTATTGAAGTTGCAAATAAAT
>NZ_AEAA01000053.1:0-527 GCF_000179335.1 Peptoniphilus sp. oral taxon 836 str. F0141 | reverse complement strand
CTTAAATCAAAATTATAATCATTAATAAAAGATTCAATAGGTAACATTAATCTACCGTCATTTTTTTAACAGGTGAACGCAAAATAACCTTGTGTCCAGAAAAATTTGCTTCCTTGCTATCTAAAGGCAAAACTTTTGAACCTTTTGAGTTATTAATATAAACTTTATTTTCACTTTCATTGAAATTTATATTTTTGTCTATATTTTCTTTTATAAAATCATAAGAAATATATAATTGTCCATCCTCTTGTCTATAATAATCCTTCTTGTCTACTAACTTATCTTCGTATAAAAAACTTAGTCCTTCATACATATCAGATTGTTTGTTGTTTCCCCTATTTTCAACAAAGAAAAATAATCCTGCAGCAAATGCCAATAAAATAAATATTCCTATAAAAAATTTTTTCATAAAGCTCCTTTCTTCATTCAAAATAAAGGAAACTAAAATGAGTCTTAGCTCATTTTAGTAATTTATTTTTTCCTTAACTTTTGCAGCTTTACCTTGTCTATCTCTTAGATAGTATAGT
>NZ_AEAA01000054.1:0-4196 GCF_000179335.1 Peptoniphilus sp. oral taxon 836 str. F0141 | reverse complement strand
AATAATAAAGGAATTGGTCCCAATTTTACCTTTTATGGTAATAGGGATTTAGATACTTTGATAGACCAAGGAACACAAACCTTTGATGACAACAAAAGAAAGGAAATATATGAAAAGGCACAAAGATTAATATATGAAGATATGCCTTGGATGTATATTTGTTATGGAGAAACTTTGATGGCAGCATCTAAGGATTTACCAGATTTTGACATGGAAGCAGGATATGCACAGAGATTTAAAAATATTAGATAAATTTTTCAGTTTGAAAAAATTTTTAAAAATTAATGGGGTGAAAAATGCCTAAATATATTTTGAAAAGAATTTTAATTTTAATTCCTACAATAATTGGGGTATCTTTTGTAGTATTTTCCCTACTATATTTGTCACCTGGAGATGCAGCATTAGCAAGTGCCGGCCCTAATGCTCCAAAAGAGACTGTTGAGATATTAAGAGATAAAATGGGTCTTAATGACCCATTTTTAATTCAATATGGACGATTTTTAAAAAACTTAATTTTTCATTTTGATTTAGGAACTTCATATCAGTCAAAAACTCCTGTCATAGAAAAGATTTTAAGAGTATTTCCTAATACTTTAAAGTTGGCAGGAGTTTCTCTAATTTTTGCCATAATTTCAGGAATAATATTAGGGATAATTGCAGGGATAAATAAAAATAATATTATAGATTCACTCATTTCTTTTGCAGGAATGATAGGACTTGCAATGCCAATATTTTGGTCAGGATTATTGTTAATTATTATATTTTCAAGCAAATTAAAACTACTTCCTGCAAGTGGTTTTTCTTCGTGGAGGCATATGATACTTCCTGTTCTTGCTTTGGGTTTACAAACTTCATCTTCAATTATGAGAATGACAAGGTCTTCTATGATAGAAGTTTTAGATAAGGATTATATAAGAACGGCGAGGGCAAAGGGACTCAAAAAATCAAGAATTATCTTTATTCATGCTTTAAAAAATGCAATGATTCCAATTATAACAACTATTGGACTTCAAGCTGGTGGACTTTTAGGTGGAAGCATATTGACAGAAACAGTATTTTCAATTTCAGGTATTGGAAGGCTTATGGTTGATAGCGTAAAGACCAGAGATTATCCTGTAATTTTAGGTGGTGTAATGTTTATAGCCCTTGTATATTCAATAATTTCTATAATTGTAGATATACTTTATGGATTTTTAAACCCTCAAATTAAGATGGAGTAACTTATGATTAAAAGATTTAGAAAATTTGCAAAATATTGTATGCAAAATAAAGCAGCGAGGCTTTGTTTTGTTTTACTTTTAATATTAATTGTTCTATCAATATTTGCTGATTTTATTTCTCCATATGATTATACAAAACAAGACGTATCAAATACATTTTTAAGTCCAAGCCCAACTCATTTGATGGGTACAGATAATTTTGGCAGAGATGAATTCTCAAGAATTTTACATGGCGGACAGATGTCTTTATTAATAGGTATAAGCTCTACTTTTTTTTCAATAATAATTGGACTTATTATAGGATTATTTGCCGGATATTATGGTGGTAAATTTGATGTTTTTGCAATGAGAGTTATGGATATATTTTTATCAATTCCTCAACTTATTTTAGCTATTGCCTTGGCTGCAACTTTGGGAAATGGTGTTTTTAATTTAATTTTAGCCTTATCCTTATCTTCAACTCCTAAATATGCAAGGCTTATAAGATCAAAGGTAATTGAGGAGAAAAATTTAGAGTATGTCACAGCTGCAAGAATATTAGGAGAAAATGATTTAAAAATTATTTTTTGTGAGATTTTGCCAAATTCATTAGGACCAATCATAGTTGAAGCTACTATTGGTGTGGGCGTAAATATTTTATCAAGTGCATCCCTATCATTCATTGGAATGGGAATAGAGCCTCCACAAGCAGAATGGGGACAGATGTTAAGTGAAGGCAGAACTTTCATAAGAGATTATCCATTTCTTACAGTATTTCCAGGGCTTGCAATTTGTATAAGTATTTTATTATTTAATTTAGTGGGGGATGGTTTAAGAGATGCCTTTGATCCTAAGAAAAGAGGATAGTATGAAAGAAATTTTAAATATTAAAAATTTAAAAATTTATTTTGCTAGTTCCAAAGGACCAATAAAGTCACTCAATGGAGTTGATTTGACTTTAAAAGAAGGACAAACACTAGGGCTAGTAGGTGAGAGTGGTTGTGGAAAATCTTTAACATCTCTTGCAATTATGGGATTATTAGATAAAAAATCTCTTGATTCTTTAGAAGGTGAAATTATATTTTCGGGAGAAAATCTCTTGGAGAAAAGTGAAAAGCAGATTGAAAAAATGCGTGGTAAGGATATAAGTATGATTTTTCAAGAACCAATGACATCACTTAATCCTGTTTTAAAAATCGGCTATCAGGTATCTGAAATTTATAGGGCACATTCAAATATATCAAGAAAAGAAGCTAAGAAAAAATCTATAGAGATGCTTGAAAAAGTTGAGCTAAATAATGCTAAATTGATATATAACTCTTATCCCCACGAACTTTCAGGAGGCATGAGGCAAAGGGTTATGATTGCTATGGCACTTGCTCCAAATCCTAAGATTTTAATAGCAGATGAACCGACAACAGCTCTTGATGTAACCATTCAAAAAGAAATTTTAGAATTGATGAAAAAACTAAAGAAATATTATAAAACAAGCCTAATATTCATATCTCATGATTTGTCATTAGTTGCTGAAATTGCTGATGTGGTAAATGTGATGTACCAGGGACTAATTGTAGAAGAAGCTCCTATTAAAGAAATTTTTAAAAGCCCCCTACATCCTTATACTAAGGGGCTTATGAAAGCAAGACCTCTTATTAGTGATACAAGAAAAAGATTATTTTCAATAAAAGGAAGTTTACAAGACCCTAGAAATTTAAGCGAAAGCTGTTATTTTTGCAACAGATGTCAATATGTTATGGATATTTGTAAAAGAAAAATACCTATACAAAAAGATTTGAATGGGCATAAAGTGAGGTGCTTCCTCTATGAATGAAATTTTGCAAATTAAAAATTTGATGAAAAGTTTCAAGATAAAAAATAAAACTGTTAATGCCTTAAATGATATTTCTTTTGATATTAATAAGGGAGAGTGCCTTGGTATTGTGGGAGAAAGTGGGTCTGGTAAATCAACTCTTGCAAGGTGCTTAATGGGACTTTATAAAGATGCAAAAGGGCAAATAATTTATCAAAATAAAAATATTCTTGAATTTAACAAGAAAGAGTATGTAAATTATTGGGTAAATGTTCAGATGATATTTCAAGACCCCTATTCATCTTTAAATCAAAGAAAAACCTGTTTTCAAATAATTTCTGAGGGATTAAAAAATCTAGAAAAAGTTAATGACAAAAAAGAGCTTGAAAAGAGAGTATTAAAAACTATGGAAATCTGTGGTCTTTCAAAATTTTTCAGGGATAGGTATCCCTATGAATTTTCCGGTGGTCAAAGGCAAAGAATTTCTATAGCAAGGGCAATAGCCGTAAATCCAAAGATAATAATAGCTGATGAGCCAACCTCAGCCCTTGATGTTTCAATTCAGGCACAGATAATAAATCTTTTAAGTGATTTAAAAACTCAGTATGGTTTAACTCTTGTATTTATTTCTCATGATTTAGCTTTGGTAAAGCACATAGCTGATCAAGTATTAGTTATGCAAATGGGAAGTTTGAAAGAAAAAAATACTGTAGATGAAATTTTTGAAAATCCTAAGGATGACTATACAAAAAAATTATTATCTTCACTTCCAAAAGAAGACCCCAATGAATGATAAATTTTAAATTGGGTAAAATTCATTTACAAGGGGGAATCAAATAGATGCTTTCTTTTACTTTTGATAAAGAAAAAAATCACTTATTTGCTTATGATGGCAAGGCTGAGATAGGATACATCAGTTTTAGTCAAGCTAAAGATGTATGGATAATAGAAGAAGTATACCTTGATGCAGAATATAATATAAAAATATTTATTTTACAAATTATAGATAAATTTGTGGATATTGCTAGAGAAAATAAGAAAAAAATAATTGCACTTGATTCTTTAGCCAAGAGTGTTTTTTCTAAAAATACAAAATATATAGATGTTATTAGCTAATACAAAATATTATCCATTTTAAAAATCAAATATTTTTAAAAGATTATAGAAAAAATAAAATAAAAAAATTT
>NZ_AEAA01000055.1:0-948 GCF_000179335.1 Peptoniphilus sp. oral taxon 836 str. F0141 | reverse complement strand
AATTTTATTTAAAATTTCTTCAGAAACAAATTTCTTAATTGAAGAATCAATTTCGTCCTCTACTTTTACTTGTACAAGACCCTTAGCTTTAAAGTCTTTAACAAATTCTTCAAGTTTTTTTATTTTCTTCTTAGAATATTTTTCAGCTCCATTTTTTACGTTTATACCTCTGACACTGCCATCTTTAACAGCTTCCTCAAAAACCTTAAAACCTGAATCTTTTACTATATCGCTGATATCTTTTAATTCCATTCCAAATCTAAGATCTGGTTTATCAACCCCAAATCTATCCATAGCTTCACTGTATTTCATTCTCCTCAAAGGAAGTTTAATGTCAATATCTAGCATTTCCTTGAAAAGTTTTTGTAAGAATTTTTCATTTATAGACATAACATCATCTTCAGTTACAAAACTAAGTTCCATATCTATTTGTGTAAATTCAGGTTGTCTATTTGCTCTTAAGTCTTCATCTCTAAAACATTTTGTTATTTGTATATACCTGTCAAGACCTGAAACCATTAAAAGTTGTTTCATTAATTGAGGTGATTGAGGTAGGGCATAAAATTTTCCGGAATTTACACGAGAAGGCACCAAATAATCTCTAGCTCCTTCAGGAGTAGGCTTTGTAAGCATTGGTGTTTCAACTTCTATAAAACCATTATCATAGAAGAAATCACGTGTGATTTTATAAATTTTTGACCTCAATTTTAAATTTCTGAGCATGCTTGGCTTTCTTAAATCAAGAGTTCTATATTTAAGTCTCATATTTTCTGCTACATTATCATTATCTTTAACATAGATTGGTGGGACTTGTGATTCATTAAGTATTTTAATTTCACTAGCTAAAACTTCAATTTTTCCTGTGGGAATCTTATCGTTAATTGAAGATCTCATTCTCACTATCCCCTTAACAGCGATTACATATTCATTGTGAAGTTTAGTAGCCTT
>NZ_AEAA01000056.1:0-2182 GCF_000179335.1 Peptoniphilus sp. oral taxon 836 str. F0141 | reverse complement strand
TTTGTATTGAATATTTATGGAGTTATTTCTGCTAATTTTTCAAAAGAATTTCTTTGTGGTTCAATACTTTTTGAGCAAAAATTTAAAAAATTCTCTTTTGGTTGATTCCTATAATGGTTTTAGAAATCTTGATATTTTGACTGGAATTACTGATTCAATTTATGACATTAATGATTTTTTGACAATGGGAGAAGATGTTATAAGAAAAAACCAAAACTTTGATTATATTCCTGCATCTTATTCTAAGGAAGTATCTGATTTTGATTTTAAAATCTTTAATCAAAAACTCAATGAATTGACTTATGAAAATGTAGTTATTTCTATTCCCTTATTTATGGAATACATAAATAATTATTTAAATTATTTATCAGGACTTGTAATTTTTACCCATAAAGATAATCTGTCTTTGAGAAATACTGAAAAAATTTTACTTTCATTGGTTAAGAAAAGAAAACTTACAAAGACCTATGTTATTTTTACTGATTTGATAGAAGACCTAAATTTAGAAGATGAAGATTTAAAATTTTTACAAAAACCAAATGTCCAAGTCATAAAATCAGGAAAAATTAGAGAAGATTTTCTTAACGACAGGGATTTTATCAAGGTCATGGAAAGCTTGACAAGGCTAATGGAAGGCGAGGAAGGTCAAATTAATTTTATAAAAAATAAATCTATTATTGAAAGGATTTTTAAAAAATGAAAAATAAATATTTAGCCTTGGGGGATTCAATAGTTGAAGGATATAAACTTCAAGGCAAGTCATTTGTTTATTATTTAAGTAAAGATTTTGATATTGCAAATCGTGGGTTGAATGGTTTATCTTCAAATCTTTTAAAATACTATAGGGGTGATTTAAAACCATTCACCCATGTAATTGTCCATATTGGAATTAATGATTTTTTGCAAGGTTATGATAATGCACAAGTTGAAAAATCTATTATGGAATTAGTGGACATATTTAAGTCAGAAGATTTAAAGATAATATTTTTAAAACCTGTAATCATAGCACAAGAGGCTTGCGATTATAATTGGTGTTCAAAAACTCACTATCCACTTATAAAGGAAAGATTAATAAATTATAGGGAATTTTTGGATAAATTAGGACAAGAAGAAGATTTTAAAATAATTGATCTTATGGATACAACAGGTATTGATATTTATGATAATTTAATGGATGGCATTCATCCTAACCTCAAGCTTTCTAAGGCAATGGGAAAATATATAAGCACAAAACTTTTATAAGAGGTATGAAATGGAAAGTTTTGCCAAGAAAATCAAACTAAGAAAATTATCAAAAAGAGAGAGTCTACTTTTGACAGTTTTTCTATTAGTTTTAATTCAGTTTATCCTATATTTTTTTATAATCAATCCCAAAAAAACTGTTTATGACAATTTAGTAAATAAAGATTTTAAGGATGAAATTATTATTAAAAATAAGCCTTATACCGGCTTAAGAGATTTTAATAAGGACTCTATTGATAAATTTTTATTGGAAAATAATATTGCAAAAGAAAATATAAATGAATCAACAAATCATAATGTAGATATTTTGCAGGTTCAAAAAGATATTAAAGTAGATGAACTAGCAAATCTAGAGAAGTTAACAATATATTATGGTTATTCAAATATTAATTTACATAGAAAAAATCAAGATACTTATGATTTAATCCTAAGAGCAGAGAAAGAAACAGAAAAAGTTTCCTATGATGATATAAGAAAAGCCTATTTTAAAACTGATGAGAGATCTGATGCTAATAATAAAGAAGAAATAAAACAAAATGTCCAAAAAGTTTCCATAAAAGAAAATAATAATTCATCAGCTAAAGTTGGTGGGAAAGTTTCGCAAGTAAGAAAAGAAAAAATTAATATTGAACCTAAAAAAGCTCTTAAAAAAGAAAAAAAGACTGAAAAAATTAAAGAAGTTAAAGAAATTAAAGATATTAAAGAAATTAAAAAAATTGACATACCAGTAGAGGAGCTTTTTGTTCCATCAAAAGACCAAATAGAAGAATTAAAATCTGATCCTTTTTCAATAGATTTGAGAGGACTTACAAGTATTAATGATAATTGCAAACTGACTTATATTGCTAACATTTATTGCATTTCAATATATTATAAAAATTCTAAGACTGAGCCTATAATTCTTGATCTAGCTAATGAAGAAGATTATATTTCATTTGAT
>NZ_AEAA01000057.1:0-673 GCF_000179335.1 Peptoniphilus sp. oral taxon 836 str. F0141 | reverse complement strand
AAACTCTGATGTTAGCAGGTTTTGCTGTAGGTTTGGATAGGGATTATAATATCGAAACCACAATAAAACTTGCAATGGCATCTTCAATTTGCGAAAATTATATGAAGTTTTCACAAGTACAAATGAGTGAAATTAAAAAAATAATGAATGAAGTAAAAGTGGAAGAAATGTAGGGGGAAAAATGAAAAATTTTAAATTAAATAGGGATGATTGCTTATTTTTATTTGTAGATTTACAGGGGAAAATATTAAAGGCAATTCATAACAACGAAAATGTACTAAAAAATTCAGTTATTTTAGCAAAAGTTAGTGAAATTTTAAATATGCCAACAATTTTAACAGCTCAATATCCAAAAGGTCTAGGCTCTAATGAAGAAGTTTTAAGAAAACATTTAAAAGACTCTAAAGAATATGGAAAATTATCATTCGATTGTTATGGCGACAAAGAAATAAAAGAAGCCATAGATTCAGTAGGAAAAAAGCAAATTATAGTTTGTGGAATAGAAAGCCATATTTGTGTTTATCAAACAGTGAGGTCTTTACTTGGTGGTGGATATCAAGTATTTTTACCCATGGATGCTCTAGGTTCAAGAAAAGAAGAAAATCATTTAAATGCTTTAAAAAATTTAGATCAAATGGGAGCAGTAGTTACAAATACAGAAACAATCTTATTT
>NZ_AEAA01000058.1:0-1356 GCF_000179335.1 Peptoniphilus sp. oral taxon 836 str. F0141 | reverse complement strand
GAAGAGGTAAATGTATTAGAGATGAACTTGAAGCTTTCGGAGGGCATAAAATGGCATGTGGTCTTTCAATAAAAAAAGAAAACTTCAATAATTTTAATTTAAATTTAAATAAAAATGCAAAATTAACAAGAGATGATTTGACTAAGAAGATTTATATTGATTATCCTCTTAATTTTCCACAGATTAATATGAAGTTAATTCAAGATTTAAATAAATTAAAGCCCTTTGGTACGGATAATGAGAAACCACTTTTTGGAAGTAGGAATTTAAAAATAACAGATATTGCAATTTTTGGTACTAATAAGAATGTTATTAAATTAATGCTGGAAGATAATGGAGTTTTTCAAAATGCCTTACTGTTTAAAGATTCCAATGAATTTCTAAAAGATTTAAAAAAGGCTTATGGTCAAGAGGCTGTAACTGGGCTTTTGCAAAAATCAAATAAAAATATTAAAATAGATGTAATATATTCTATAGATGTAAATAACTTTAGGGGTTATTCTAGTATTGAACTAAGGTTAAAAAGTTACAGAGTAAACGGTGAGAAAGATGACAATAGACGATTTAATTGAAAAAATAAAAACATATAATCCTAATGTTGATGAAGCTGAAATTAGAAGTGCCTATGAATTGGCAAAAGTTAATCATCAGGGTCAAAAGAGAAATTCAGGAGAGGATTATATAATCCATCCTCTTCATGTTGCAATGATCTTAGCAGATATGAATATGGATTCAGCGACGATTATAGCTGGACTTTTGCACGATACCATAGAAGACACTTCTGTAACTTATGAGGATATTGAAAAAAAATTTGGCAAGGAAATAGCAGAGCTTGTTGATGGTGTTACAAAACTAAAAAAATTAAATTATAAAAGCAAGGCTGAAAAACAGGCTGAAAATATTCGTAAGATGGTTCTTGCCATGGCAAAAGATATAAGGGTTATCATCGTAAAGCTTGCAGATAGACTTCATAATATGAGAACTCTCGAATATATGACTGAAGCCAAAAAAATTGAAAAAGCGACAGAAACTTTGGAGATTTATGCTCCAATTGCTGATAGACTTGGTATGAGCAGGGTTAAATGGGAACTTGAAGACTTATCTTTAAGATATTTAGATCCAGATGAATATTATAAGCTAGTAGATATGGTTAACAAGAGAAGAAAAGAAAGAGAAGAGCTTATAAATTCTATTATTGATACCTTGAAAGTTAATCTTGAGAGAGTTGGAATAAAATGTGAAATAAATGGTAGACCTAAAAATTTTTATTCTATATATAAAAAAATGAAGGTAAAAGGCAAGGTTTTTGATGAAATATATGACCTATCAGCAGTGAGAATTTTAACAAATGATATT
>NZ_AEAA01000059.1:0-1501 GCF_000179335.1 Peptoniphilus sp. oral taxon 836 str. F0141 | reverse complement strand
TGTTGGATTGAGAGAAATTTTAGAATCTTCTGAATTTGTTAATTCAAAATCTGATGTCCCGCTAACCTTAGGTAAGGACGTTGAAGGCAATATTATCGTTGAATCAATTTCTGATATGCCTCATTTATTAATTGCTGGGGCAACAGGTTCAGGAAAATCAGTTTGCATAAATACAATTATAACTAATATTTTATACAAATCTTCACCGAATGATGTTAGGCTTATGCTTATTGACCCTAAAGTTGTAGAACTCAGTGTTTACAATGGTATTCCTCATCTACTTATACCTGTTGTTACAAATCCAAAAAAAGCTGGATATGCTTTAAATTGGGCGGTAGATGAAATGGAAAGAAGATATAAACTTTTTGCTGATGCTCAAGTTAGAGATATAAAGGGATATAATAAGAAAAAAATCAAGGAAGGTAAAATTTCTGAGAAAATTCCAAAGATAGTTATTATTGTTGATGAATTAGCTGATTTAATGATGGTTTCTTCTAATGAAATTGAAGACTATATAGCTAGACTTGCACAAATGGCTAGAGCTTGTGGTATGCATTTAATACTAGCGACTCAAAGACCAAGTGTTGATGTTATAACTGGTACTATAAAGGCTAATATCCCTTCTAGAATTGCTTTTGCTGTTTCTTCTGCAGTTGATTCTAGAACCATACTTGATATGAGCGGAGCTGAAAAACTATTAGGTAGGGGAGATATGCTATTTTACCCATCATCATACTCTAAACCAAAAAGAATTCAAGGCGCATTTATTAGTGATGAAGAAGTAGAAAGATTAGTAGATTTTGTTAAATTAAATAATGAGAATTCTGAAATCAATAAACAAAGCCTAATAGCAAGTCAAATAAATAATAAAGAAAAAGATGACAATTTAGATTTAGATCCCTTGTTTGCTGATGCAATTAATTATGTTTTAGGAGATGAACAAGCATCAATTTCCTACTTACAAAGAAAATTAAAAGTTGGTTATTCAAGAGCGGCAAGAATAGTTGACCAAATGGAAGAACTTGGAATAATAGGACCTCATGAAGGCTCAAAACCAAGAAAACTTTTAAAAACCAAGGAAGAAATAGATGATCTATTAGGTGATGATGATGAATAGTGTTAAAATTGTAACTCTAGGTTGCTCAAAAAATGAAGTTGACTCTTCTTGTATGATGTCTATCCTTGACAAGAATAGATATTCAGTTGAAAATGACCCACAAAAAGCTGATATAATTATTGTAAACACTTGTGGATTTATTGATGCAGCTAAAGAGGAGTCCATTGATACAATTCTACAAATGGCAAAATATAAAGAAACTGGTTCTTGCAAAAAAATGATTTTATCAGGCTGTTTAGCTCAAAGATATCCTGAAGAGCTTTTAAAAGAATACCTGAAGCTGATGGAATTATAGGAACAGGAAACATCAGTCAAATAAATGACATTTTAGATAGGTCTATAGATGGAGAAAGAGTTATAAAAGTTGATAATATAAATTCACCT
>NZ_AEAA01000060.1:0-1190 GCF_000179335.1 Peptoniphilus sp. oral taxon 836 str. F0141 | reverse complement strand
ACTTGATTATATAAAAGATGAAATATCAAAGGCAAAATACTATTACAAAACTGATGCCGATTCATCCATAGTTATTGTAAAAGATGCTGTGAATAATATTTCAACTAAGGGCAAGTATGAGCATATTTGTTATATAAATTATAACAAAAATATTTACAGAATAACTTTTCAAGCCTCCACTTTGCATAAAATTAACGTGAATAATTCAAGCTGTGATGGTAAAAATAAATTAGCAGAAGGCGTTAGTTTAAAATCAAATCTTGATGGAAATTTGTTGACTTTAGAAATTCGAGATGAGAAAAAAACTCTAATTAAAAAAGAAATAGCTCTTAGGTGTATAGAGGTGCAAGAGTGAAGAAGAAAGGTTTTATATACATATTTACTATTATCATTATAAGCCTTTTGGCTGTTATATTTTATTTTATCTACCAAAGCTCTTATACTTCTATTCAAGTTGCAAAAAATAGGCAGAAGAAAATTCAAGCCGATTATTATGCCGAATCTTTAATAAATTTAGCATTAAGTCAAGATAATTTTTTAGAAAATTTAAAAAGTTATTATGAAGAAGCGAAATCTCACAAGAAAGGTATTGAAAAGCGTATAAATCCTACCATAGATATAAGTGATTTGAACGATGAAAGAATAATTTTGAAATTATGGAAAACAGGAGAGTTTAAATTAGAATCAGAATGCACATACAAGAAAATAAATTCAAAGTATGGACTAGAAGGGACTTATATTAACCAAGCATATAAAAAGAAAAAGGCAATATTAAATTCTTCAAATATTAAAAATGAAGATTTAAATGAAATAGTTAAAGGTTTTGAAAAAATAAAAAACTCTCAGGCAGATTTAAACTGTAAAATTTTTGAAATAGAGGGAAATTATAAAATAAAAGATATGGGGCCATTTTTTAAATTATATGAAGAAATTGAGCTTGACAATTTAGAGAAGGAAGAAGTAACAAAAGCACTGATAAGTTATAGGGATATTATTTATCTAAAAAATGGAAGTCTAGAAATTGTTGGAAAAATAAAATTTAAAAATTTATTTATAATAAATGGTAAAATTTATAATGATAATTTCAGAAATGAAGGTGTCATATATTTAGATAGAGAGGGTCAAATTAATAGTCCCACAAATCTTAAAGGATATTTGATAGACCCCTTTGACAGAGCTGGGTCAATTAG
>NZ_AEAA01000061.1:0-3917 GCF_000179335.1 Peptoniphilus sp. oral taxon 836 str. F0141 | reverse complement strand
TTTTTCAGCCAAATCTACATCGCCTAGGGTTTCTATAGCTGTACTTAAATTTTTATCAAAGGATCTTCTTAAATATTTCCCTAAACAAGAAATATCTATTGATTGACCGCCGTATTGATTTGATGCTATCTGTGCAATTATTTGTGTCATTACGTTGCAAGCTACTTGGAATGATTTTGGAGTTTCAATCATCTTTCCATTTACTACTGTTCCGTTATCAAGCATATCTTTCATATTTACCAAACAACAGTTAAAAATTGGTTGGAAATATAATCCATATCATGAATATGAATTGCTCCAGATTCGTGAGCTTCCACTAGATCTAGTGGTATCATTTTTCTTTTAGCTATATCTTTTGAAACTTCTCCTGCTATTAAATCTCTTTGTGTAGATGCGATTATTGGATTTTTATTTGAATTTTCGTCCATTACATCAATGTTTGTTTCATTTAATAAGCCTAAAATTTCATTGTCTGTTGTATTTTGTTCCCTCTTATATTGTTGAACTGACTTGTAAGATTCGTAAGCTCTTGCTGTTGCAGGGTTATTATAATTTATGAGTTTATAATAAACTTCAGTTTCAATATCATAAATAGACATGGGAACTTCTTTTGTATTTGCATATTCTTCAATTTCTCTTGCGATTTTTTTCTGCTTGGTCTTCTACAAAAACTCCTGTTGTAGAATTCATTGCTTTTTCTATTGCTATTGTGATTTTTTCTTTGTCAAATGGAACCTCGGTTCCATTTCTTTTTATTACCGTTAACATAATGCCCTCCCTTTTCAAATAATTATACAACATATTGTGTATAAAAGAAACATGAAAACTATATCTTGTAGAAATTTTACATTTCGTCATATTTTGAGGAAATATGCAAAAGAAAGGTTAAAATTGTTTAATTCTTATATTTTTTGGTATGCTATAATAAATATTAAATGAGGTGAAATATGAAACTATTAATTTTTTCAGATGTCTTAGACCCTTGGTCTTGGGGTTTAGAAGGAGTTTTAAGAGCTCTAACTTTTACATATAGGGATTTATCTTATGAATTTATTATGACAGGTCTTGTAGAAAATTATGAAGATTTTTTGCCTAAAAATTTCTCTCAGTTAAATTCTGTTGAATTAGGAAATAAAATTTTGTTCGATATGTATAGGGCTGCATCAACTATAACAAAATTTCCACATTTTAAGAAAATTCCAAGTCTTTTTTCAGAGGAACATAAGTCATCTTATATTCTAGATAAATATTATAATGCTGTTAGACAAATTTCTTATGATAAGAGCAACTTATATATGAGAAGGTTAAAGGAGTGGGCAATTTTAAAGAGGAAAACATATATGATATGCAAGTACAAAAGGAAATTTTAAAAGAACTAGATATTGATTTTAATGATTTTATAAGCGAGCTTGAATTTATTGATGAGATTTTTCTTGAAGACAGGATGCTTGCCTTTGACTACAGGGTCAAAAATCCGCCAGCTTTTTTAATTGAAGATAATAAAAGATTAATAAAGGGCTATAAATCTTATGAGGATTTGTGTAAGTTTATTGATGATGAAGTAGGTATTGAGAAAAGGGAAATAAATGATTCATTACTTGTTGAATTTATTTCAACCTTTAGTCACGTCTTAAAGGAAGAGATAAATATTCTTTTTTCTGAAAAAAGCTTCGATAATCTTTTAAAACAAGGTAAAATTTTAGAAAAAACTTTTGGCAACGGAAAAATTTATCAGCTAGCAAGTAAATAGTTATTTAAAAATTTTAAATATTTCGTCACTTTAAATTGATATTTACATAAGTAAAATATATAATATCAATTAATGATATTTTAAGAGAAAGGGTGATGGATATTAATAAGATTTTTAGAGATACGATTACAATTGGTTTTGCACTTTTTGCAATATTTTTTGGGGCTGGAAATTTAATTTTTCCTCCATATTTGGGAGTAATATCAGGGTCAAATTATATTAAGGCAATGATAGGTTTTTTACTAACAGACCCAGTTCTTCCAGTTTTAGGTGTAATAGTTACGGCAAATCTTGGGGGTCGTGCTGAAGATTTAGGTAAAAGAGTTTCACCGACTTTTGCGAAAGTTCTTGGAGCAATAGCAATTTTAACAATAGGACCATTTTTTTGTGTTCCAAGAACAGCAGCTACAACTTATGATATAGCTGTAAAGCAAATTTTTCCAAGTGTTCCTTTATGGATAATTTCAATTGTATTTTTTGCACTGACTATAGTTTTTGTTTTAAATGAGGGTGAAGTTATTTCCTATGTGGGAAATATTTTGACACCGGGACTTTTAATAGTGCTAACTATTATTATAGTTAAAAGTATATTTGATCCAATTGGACCTGTAAGACAAATTCCTGATGATAATTTCTTTTTGAGGGGTTTTACTGAAGGTTATCAGACAATGGATGCCCTAGGTTCTGCTTTGATGGCTGGTATTGTTATGGGAGATATTAAAAGACGTGGGTATCTTAAAAAAGATGAACAGATGAAGATGATGTTGGGAGTGGGATTTGTATGCTTTTTACTTCTTGCTTTTGTTTATGGAGGTCTAACATATATGGGCTCTACAGCATCTTCAAGTTTTACAGCTCAAAGTGAAAGAGTCGATATTTTAATGGGATCAGTTCATGCACTTTTTGGAAATTTAGGAAGAGTTGTCATGGGTATTGGTGTATCTTTGGCTTGCCTCACAACATCTGTAGGTTTAACAGCTACCTGTGGTAATTATTTTGAATCTATTTCAAAAGGCAAATTAAAATACAAATATGTAGTTTTGGCATCAGCCACTGTTTCTGTTATTCTATCCCTATTAGGAGTAGAAGGACTTATAAATTTGGCTGTACCAGTTCTATCAACTATTTATCCTGTAATAATTGTTTTAATTGTTATGAGTGCTTTTGATAAATTCATTAAATATAATGAAACTTATATTTCAGCAACTCTTACTACTTTTATAATTTCTATTGTTCAGTCCTTAAATATGGTTTTCGGTATTTTACAAGGACCAACAGATATTATAAAAAATTTACCCTTAAAAAATTATGGTTTTGAATGGTTAATTCCTGTAGTTATTGTTGCTATTATTTGTACAATTATTGCAAGCATTAGTCACAAGAAAAGAGCTATATAAAATAAAAAAAATCTCAGATTCCTTAAAAAACTGATCTCATTTAGTTGGTTTGTTAGTCCAACTTTTGGGGGTCAGTTCATAAGGGAATTTGAGATTTTTTATTTTAGAAAATATAAAAGTATATATATTTCAAAAATTTTATAATATTAATTACTGATCAATTAAAAATATCCAATTTACGCAACCTGTCAAAGGCTTCATTTATTTTTTCTTCTTTTACAGTAACAGCAATTCTAATATGGTTCTCTCCACCAGGACCGAAAGCCTTGCCATTTATTACCCGTATATGAGCTTCTTTTAAAATTTTATCAACTATTTCTTCCATAGAATATTTATTTGAATTTATTTTTGGAAATAAATAGAATGCTCCTTTTGGCTCAATAACTTCAACATTTTTCAATTCTTTAAGCCTTTTGTAGGCGAGTTTCATTCTTTTTTGTACTCATCTTTTAGAGGTGGGCAAATTTGTTTTCTGTTTTTTAGGGCATAAACTTGAGCTACTTGAGTTAAAGATGGGATACAATACAAAATATTTTCGTGTATATATTCAAAAACATCAATTAATTTTTCATTTGCAATTATTGCTCCAAGTCTTAAACCTGTCATTACAAAATCCTTAGAGAGGGAATTTATTGTTATTACATTTTCTAAATTCTTATCAAATTTAAGGCTAGGATAAAAATCATCATAATATGTGTAATTATCATAAATATCATCGCAAATGATGAGAATATTTTTTTCTAAACAAAAATTATATATTTCTTCTAAAA
>NZ_AEAA01000062.1:0-9772 GCF_000179335.1 Peptoniphilus sp. oral taxon 836 str. F0141 | reverse complement strand
AAATTTCAATTAATCTTCCGTCAGTAAATTCAATATTATATTTAGGTAGCCAAGTTAAGATAACTTTATTTATGGTAAATAGTTCATTATAATTTCTGTCTGAAACATGAACAGTATTTCCAATCAGCTTAAAATCTTGGTCAACGTAATAAATCTCATTATTATTTTCATCAATTACAGCATAGTGGTCTGTAATTTTAAAAACTTTTTGCTTAATATATAATTTTTCCATTATTTTTTAATCTCCAAAAGTACCTTATCAATTCTATTTTTAGAAGTTTTTTTAACAGTAAATTTTAAATTATCTAAAATAATAACTTCATTTTTCTTAGGGAATCTATCAATTTTTTCAATTATAAAACCGCCAATGGAATCAAATTCTGTAGATTCTAATTCTAGTCCAGTTAATTGATTTAAATCATCTAAATTCATTGCACCATCTACAAGATATTTATTTGGACCAAGTTTAATAATATCTTCGTCATCTTCATTATCGTATTCATCATTGATGGCACCAACAATTTTTTCTATTAAGTCCTCAATAGTAATCATACCCGTTGTTCCACCATATTCATCAGCAACTATTGCAACAGAAATTTTATTAGCTCTCATATCAGAAAATAATGATGAAACTTCCTTATATTCATAGGTGAAATAAGGCTTTTTAAAGAAAGATTTGTTTTCCTTTAAAGATTTATGTTTATTCATCATGAATAAATCTTTAACATTAAGAATACCAATGATATTGTCAATATTATCTTCATATACAGGCATTCTTGAAAAATTTTCTTTACATATCAAATCTATAATTTCTGAATAGGAAGACTCAATATCAATAGCAACTATATCAGTTCTTGGTGTCATAATATCCTTAGCATAAGAATCACGAAAGTCCATTACATTTTCAATCATAAGTGATTCGTTGTGGTCTAAGAGTCCCTCAGCCTTACCTCTATTCATAGCATCGTAGAGGTCTTCTTCAGTTATTAAAGGCTCATTAATATCAAAACTACCTGTTAGTTTTAAGAAAACTTGAGAAATTTTTAAAATCAAATAAGAAAGCGGTCTTAAAAAACCTATAGTAAAAGACATTAATTTTGCATTAGCTGGGCAAATTTTTCCGTAAAATTTTTTCGCATAATTTCTAGGGAAAGATTCACCTAAAGTAATAATTAATATAGTTGATATTAAAACTCCAAGGATTAATCCTATAATTTTAAAGTGCTCATAAAAAAATAAACTTGCAAAAATTGCACACAATGAATTAGAAAAATAATCAACAACTAGAGTTGTTGGGTATAATTCATCATCCTTGGCAAGTTTTTGAATAAGCTCAAAATTTTCAGTTTCTTCTTCTTCCATTTTTTTCAGTT
Organism: Peptoniphilus sp. oral taxon 836 str. F0141; assembly: GCF_000179335.1. Taxonomy (NCBI): domain Bacteria; kingdom Bacillati; phylum Bacillota; class Tissierellia; order Tissierellales; family Peptoniphilaceae; genus Peptoniphilus; species Peptoniphilus sp. oral taxon 836. The sequence continues at coordinate 8,399 of NZ_AEAA01000062.1, read as the reverse complement.
TAATTGAATTTAAAGCTAAAAAAGCATTTTCAATTAAAGTAAATTTATAAGATAAGTATAAAAATATAAGGGAAAGAAACAAAAATATATAATCCACTAAAACAACACTCCCTTAAGTAATTATAATTACTAAAGACTTAGTTGTCAAAAAATCTCTTAAATTTGAAAATATTTTTATTAAATATAAATTATTAATTTAAACTAAATACTGAAAAAAATTTCATAAAAAAATTTCAAGGACAATCCTCTTCATAAAATTCATCAATAAGCTTACGTTCTGGTAAGTTTATTTTGAATTTTAACATAGCAAATGGGCATGATTAAGCCCTAGCACAAAATCAAAAATTTTGAGATAGGGCTTTAAAGGGTAGTCCTTGAAAAAACACAGGTCTTATAAGTTATTTAATTTTTATTCAACTGTAACTGATTTTGCTAAGTTTCTTGGTTTATCAACATCATTACCTAAAAGGCTTGATACATAATATGCTATTACTTGCAAAGGAATTATTGCAAGTAGCGGTGCATATAAATCAAGAGTTTCAGGAATTTCTATGAATTGAGCTGCACAAGATTCTAAAAGTTTATTACCAACAAATCCAACTGCAAAAACTTTTGCTCCTCTTGCTAGAAGTTCTTCATTATTTGATGCAGTTTTTTCCATGGTGTGTTTTTGAGTTGCTATGGAAATAACTGGAGTATCTTTTTCAATCAGTGCCAAAGGTCCGTGCTTTAATTCTCCAGTTTGGAAAGCTTCAGCATGAATATAGGAAATTTCTTTTAATTTTAATGCCCCTTCCTTGGCAGTTACATAATCAAGTCCACGTCCTGTATAAAACATTGACTTTGCATTTTTAATAGAATTAGCTATTAATTTATAGTTTTCTTCATTTTTAAGAATTTGACTAATTTTTTGTGGAATTTCTTTCAAATGATTTAAGTAATTATCTAATTCATCTTTTGAAATTTTTTCCAATTTAAATGCCATATCCAGACCTAATAAAAATCCAGCAAGAAGTTGGGAAGTATAGGCTTTAGTAGATGCTACAGAAATTTCAGGTCCGCAATAGCAATACATTACCCTATCAGTTAATCTAGAAACTGTAGACCCTACAACATTAGTTATAGATAAAGTCGTGGCTCCAACAGATTTAGCCTTATTTATTGCAGAAATTGTATCGGCAGTTTCTCCTGATTGAGAAACTACTATCATTAGAGAATTTTTATCTATAAAATAATTTTCATATTTAAATTCCGATGCGACTTCGCAAATTACAGGCACTTGCAAGATTTTTTCCATGAAATATTTGATGCCTAGGCAAGCGTGATAGGCAGTTCCACAGGCAACAGCATAAATTTTATTGAAATTTTTTAGCTGGTCTAAAGAAAAATCGCCTTGTTCTAAGTTGATTTTTCCATCTTTGAGTCTTACAGATAAGACTTCTTCTAAAACTTTTGGCTGTTCATGAATTTCTTTCAAAAGAAAATGAGGATAACCTTCCTTAGATGCAGCATCCATAGACATATTAACTGTTTTTATTTCTCTATTTACTTCTTTACCATTATTATAAATTTTATAATCTTTACCATTTATATCAATTACATCTCCGTCTTGGAAATAAATGATCTTATTAGTATATGAAATTAAAGATGTAATATCAGAAGCAAGAATAATTCCATCATCAAAAATTCCACCGACAAGAGGAGAAGAGTTTTTGCAGGCAATTAACCTATCTTTTTCTTTACTACAAATAATTCCAAAGGCATAAGAACCTCTTATAAGAGAAAGGGTCTTATTTACAGCATCAAGTAAATTTCCTTTATAAAATTTTTCAATTAGGTTACTGACAACTTCTGTATCTGTTTGAGATTTGAAAGTGTAACCTTCCTCTAATAATGAATTTTTAAGTTCAAGATAATTTTCAATAATACCATTATGAACCAAAGAAATAGTATTATTCATAGAATTGTGAGGGTGAGCATTAATTTCATTAGGAACTCCATGAGTCGCCCATCTCACATGACCGATTCCCACATTTCCTTCAATGGGATTTTCCTTAAGAGCTTCTTTAAGGTTTGAAATTCTACCCGGTCTTTTTAAAGTAAAAATTCTCCCATCCTTAAGAATTGAAATGCCGGAAGAATCATAGCCCCTATATTCAAGGGCAGATAAACCTTTAATGATTATATCAGTTGCGTTTAATTTACCAACATAACCAACGATTCCACACATATTAAAACCTCCAATAAAAAAATTAGGGATTCACTATATTTAATTTGTTAGTAGATTGCTCGTACTTCTTTTTAAATATTCAGGTTGTGATACCTATGAAGCATCCGCCGATAATTTCGATAACTTCATTCCTCGTCAGCCACTTGGGCTCAGGCGCTATAACTTTTATCCCTTTGCTAAATTTTAACATAAGTTACAATAAGTGTAAACTTAATGATAAAATATAAAAAGAGGTAGGGATATGCAAAAGTATAAAAAACATTATAAAATTGAAAAAAATTTATCTCTTAGAGATTTGCTAGAGATATTTATGCAAACTTCTCTAGAGGATTCAGCAGATAAAATTCTTGTAAAAAAATATTTTAAGGATAATAATTTGTCATGGATGATATATAAGTGGAAAGTTCAAATTTATGGAAACATAACAAAAACTGACTATATAAGTAAAACTTGGCCATCTTATTTTGACAAAATTTCCACATATAGGGAGTTCACTTTAGAAAGAGATGGACATATACTTGCAAAAGCCACTGCAATTTATGTGATAGTTGATATGAAAAATAAAAAATTAATAGAAATACCTCAAATTGTAAAGGATTCTTATCAGCTAATTCAAGAAAGGAATTTTGAAAAAATAGAAAAGGCTAGTATAAAAGGTGATATTTATTGTGAAAAAAATTTTTCTGTAGAAAGAGAACAGATAGACTTAAATGGTCATGTTCATAACACTTCATATATTTTTTGGTTAGAAAAATGTTTTGAAAATAATTCTATGATTAAAAAATTAAAAGTTTTTACAATAACATATATGAAAGAAATTCATTATCCTAATAAAGTTAATTTTTCAATTTATAAAGATGGGGAAAACTACAATTTTTCAATTAAAACCAATGACTTTAATGCAAAAGGTAAGTGTATTTTTAATGATTGAAAAGTAGGACTTCCTTTGTTATGATTAAATAAGAAATAAGGAGGACTTATGGATAAAAATAAAATTTTAGCAGAAGTAAATGGCAAGAAAATTACAGGAGAAGATTATAATATTTTTATAAATTCTATAAATCCTAAACTAAGAGAACACTTAGTAAATTCAGATCAAAATAAAGAAGTTATAGAAGAATTAATTCATCATGAATTAATTTATCAAGATGCAATAGAAAATGGAAAAGATAAAGAGGAAGAATTCCAAAAAGTTTTAGACCAAGCTAAGAAAAGCTTACTACTAAATTATACTTTAGGAAAATTACTTTCAAATATTGAAGTTACAGAAAAAGAAATTGAAGATTTTTATAATAACCATAAAGAACATTTTACTAAAGATCAGACAGTAAGAGCTAGTCATATTCTTGTAGATGATTTAAAAAAGGCTGAGGAAATTTATAATAGAATTAAAGATGGAGCGGATTTTTCTAAAGAAGCTAAGAATAATTCAACTTGCCCTTCAAAAGAAAATGGAGGAGATTTAGGAATATTTTCCAGAGGTCAAATGGTTAAAGAATTTGAAGATGCTTGTTTTAATATGGAAGTTGGTGAAGTTTCTAAGCCTGTTAAGACACAATTTGGTTACCATATAATTAAGTTAGTTGAAAAAAATAAGGCACAAGAGATGACACTTGAAGAATCTAGGGACCATATAATAGAAGATATAAGAAGGCAAAAGGAACAAGAAATATATAAAGATAAAATTAGTTCATTAAGAGAAAAAAGTCAAATTAAATATATTGACTAGGAGGAAATATGAAACTAGAGCTCTTTAAATATATTGATGATGTATTAGATTTATTTGAATATCATAGGCAAGAACTGGTAAGCATCAATAAAGAGGTTAGAAATTACTTTTCTGATGTATTAAAAGATGATGAAAGAGCTTTAAACTTATCCACCAGAATAAAGACCCCGCAGTCTTTAAGGGAAAAGTTGATAAGGAGAAATTATTACATAAAGTATCCTACTCCCTTCGAAGGTTTTAAAAAAGTACCGGATTTGATAGGTTTAAGAATTGAATGTAGGTTTATAAAAGATGAAAAAGAAATTTATCAAAAAATCATTGATGAATTTAGAATATATTGTGGCAAGGGATATTATGCCTCAAATATAAATAAAAATATTCGTCTTAATTTAGAAGATATACAACCACAAGTTTTAAATAATGGTTTTAAAATATATAAACTTGACGGCTTATATAAAAATTCTAAGACTTCATATTCTTTTGAACTGCAAATAAAATCATTGGTAAATTTATTTTGGGGCGAAATAGACCATAAAATTCTTTATAAAAATTATAATTATATGATTGTTGAGGATTTTTTCAGGGACATTATGCACTCAATAATAGATAATTTATTCATGGTAGATAAGCAACTTATGATTTTATATGACCATGTAACAAACTCTGATGCTTCTGGCAAAGACCCAGCAGAAAAACAGCTAAAAGTCTTGCTTTCAAAAATTATTCATGATGTTTTCATAAATAAAATTTATGGGGAATTGGGCTTTGTGTTTAACATTAAAGTCTCCACGGATATAATAGTGGAGTTCATATTTATGAAGCTTAAGAAGAATAAAGATAATTCTTACGGTGAAGATTTTATATCTTTAATTAATAGGATTAATGAGATTTCAACACTTGATATGAACTTGGAAGAGTACATTAATGTTGATGAAAAACCAAAATTTTATGATTCTTTCACAAGAAATATAGGAAATTTAATTCTAGCTTCTTTAAATAAAGATTTTGAATGGAATATATTTTTCAAAATAATAACAACAATTGATAAGGAATCAGATAATCAGATATTTGAAGATTTTATACACTTTGTAAGATACCAATACACTCTTTTAATCTTAAAGCTATTCGAAAATTTCGACTTAAGTGAAGATGATAAAAGAGATATTGAAAACTTTATTCTAAATTTAGTTATAGATAAATTTAAAAACAATACTACTTTAGAGTTTTTAATGGTAAAATCAATTAATAAAATCAATTTTATTTTAGAAAGTCTAAAATTTTCTGAAATAGAAGGAAAAGAAGATTTAAAAGAATTATTTAAAAAAGAATATAAATTTTAAAATAAATTAATACTAAAGGAGAAAATTATGGCAGAAAATGAAAAAAACTGTGGATGCTCATGCGGATGCTCCCACGAAGAAGGACACCAAGAAGGTTATGATATCATTAATCTAAGCTTAGACGATGATAGGGAAGTAAGTTATATTATTCTTGGAATTTTTGAATGTGATGATGAAGAATATATAGCATTAATTCCTGAAGATGAAAAAGAAGGCGAAGATGTATATCTTTTCCGTTACAAGGAAAGCGGTGAAGATGAAGTTGAACTTGATGAAATTGAAAACGAAGAAGAATTTGACAGAGTTTCTAAAAAGTTCGACCAATTATTTATAGAAGAAGATGATTTTAATGAATAATTTTTCTTTAGAATCAGTTGATGGAAAAATTAAAAATTTAGATGATTATAAGGGAAAAACCTTAGTTTTATATTTTTATCCAAAAGACAGCACTAAGGGATGCACCATTGAAGCTATGGAATTCTCAGATTTAAAAGATGAATTTGACAAGCTGGGTGCAGTGGTTGTTGGTATAAGTAAGGATAAGATAAAATCTCATAAAAACTTTATAGAAAAAGATGATTTAAAAGTTGAACTTTTATCAGACCCTGATAGAAAAGTTGCAGAATCTTTTAAAGTTTTAAAAGCTGGCAAAATGTGTGGAAAAGATGTTATAAAAACTGTAAGATCAACATTTATTTTTAATAAAGATGGTAAACTTGTTAAAGAATTTAGAGATGTAAAGCCCCAAGGCCATGCATCAGATGTTTTAAATTATCTAAAGGAAAATGACTTATAATACCTACAGTGATTTTCTAAAAAGAAAATTCGGCAAAAAAGTTTATAAGTTACCCATTAAACTGAACTTAACCTGTCCAAATAGAGATGGAACTTGTGGTTATGGCGGTTGTATATTTTGTGGAGAAGAGGGAGGATCTTTTGAAAACACTGATGGCTCCATAAAAGAACAGCTAAGTCAAGCTAAAGAAATTATGAAAAGAAAATACAAGGCGGAAAAATTTATATCGTATTTTCAAAATTTCACTAACACCTATATGGATATTGAAAGTTTTAAAAAAATAATTAATGAATCTTTAGTAGAAGATGTTGTAGGAGTCAGTATCTCAACAAGACCGGATTGTCTTTATAAAGAACATCTGGAATTTTTGGAACAAGTAAATAAAGATTATATGGTAACTTTAGAGATAGGTTTGCAGACAGTAAATTATCACACTCTAAAAATTATAAATAGGGGACATGGACTGGCTGATTTTATTGATGGTGTTTTGAGAGCAAAAAAACATGGTCTTAGAGTTTGCGTTCACGTTCTTATTGGACTTCCATGGGATGATGATTTAGATGTTTATGAATGTGCAAAAATTCTTTCAGCTTTGTCGGTTGATGAAGTTAAGATTCACGCCCTTTATATAGTTAAAAATACTCTTATGGGTAAGCTCTATGAGGACGGAAAAATAAAAACTATTAGCTTAGAAGATTATAAAAGAAAAGTTATACTCTTTTTAAGAAGTCTAAAAAGTGATATAATTGTAGAAAGAATTATCGGTAGAGCCCCGGAGGAAAATTCCTTGTTCTGCAATTGGAATACCTCATGGTGGAAAATCCGTGATGATATTGTAAAAGAAATGAAAGAAAAAAATTTAACCCAAGGGGATATGAGGAGGATTTAATTATATGATTAAGTATATTTTAGGAGCAAAAGGCTCAGGAAAAACAAGATGGCTGATAGAAAATGCAAATGAAGATATGAAAAAGGACGATTCAAACATAGCTTTTGTAGAAGTTGATGATGACCATATTTTTAGCCTTGATTACAATGTAAGACTTATAAACGCAACAGATTACAGACTTAATAATGTTGAATCCTTTTACGGTTTTATTTGTGGGCTTCTAGCAATGGACTATGACCTTCACAAAATTTATATTGACGGAATATATAAAGTTCTTCACTTAAATATCGAAGATTTAGAATATATGCTTTCTAAATTATCAAAAATTCCAGATATAGAACAAAAGGAAATTTATATAAATATTGATTATACAATGGAAGATATGTCAGAAGTTCTAGCAAAAAATGCTTACGAAGTTAAGGCGATGTAGGTGTAAAAGGTGAATCAAAAATTTATAACAAGAGTTTTAGTAGCTATAATTGTGTTATCCATGCTGATACCAATAGCATTTTCTTTTAGATAGGATTTATTGTGAGGTTATCAGAAAGAAATGGAGTATTTGAAGATTTTTTTGAGCATAGATCCTACTTGATAATGCAATACTCGCAAGGTGATTTAAACAAAAAAGAATTTATAAAAAGAAATTTTGATTACCTTGTGCTAAGAAATATGACGCCCTATATAAAAGTGGATTCATATGAAAAGGGAATGTATAATTACCAGTATTTCAATGTTATGGCAAAATATTATAAAGCTTTGTCAAGAGATGTCTATAATACAAAAAAACACCAAAAATACTATAATTATTATTTAAACTTGGCAAATAAATTTTATCATGAAAAAGACAAATCGGTTCTTTCTATTTTAAAAATAGAAGAATTTAAAGACATGGATGCTTATTACATTAAGTGTCAATCAAAAGCCTTACAAAATCTGCTTTATGAAATAGTCTTAAACAATAAAAAAGAAGCAATTTTTCATTCAAAAGCTAAGTGGCTATTAAATGTTTTAATTGAAGAAAAAATTTTCAATAATGTAACAAAAAAGTCTATAATAGACCATTATATCAATGAAAAATATTATTAATCTCGCATTTATTGCGAGATTTTTTTTCTAAATTTATGCTAACATTTGATTAAATTAATATAAAAATTTTGTACTTTTTTCAAAATAACTATTAAGTAATAGCTAAGTTTATTAAGTTTACAGAAAAAAATAAATCTATAGTTTATCCTTTATATTTTGAATTATTATAAAATTCTCTTATTCTCTATGAATAGGGGAATTTTTCATGTTATAATATTTTTGGTGATTTAATGAGCATTTTATATAAAAATATTAATTATTTAGATTTAGAAAATGAAAAAATTATTGAAGGTGCCGATATTTTTATTGAGGGAAATTTAATAAAAAAA
>NZ_AEAA01000063.1:0-1360 GCF_000179335.1 Peptoniphilus sp. oral taxon 836 str. F0141 | reverse complement strand
CTCATAAAAATTTCGTCAACTTTATACATTCCCAAAAGGACTAGACCAATAAATATTAATGATAATAAGATTTTTTTAATTTTTCATACAACCATTTCCTTAAAACTGAAAATATATAAACTGAGATTCTGAAAATCCTGGTCCATAAATTCCAAAAATTAAAATTCCAAAAATAAAGAACAAGTAAATAATCCATCTGATTGGAAGATAAATATTTTTAAGCGTATTTATCGGTTTTATTCCCTTATATTTAAGAAAATCTACTAAAAATAAGATTAAAATACTTATCACAAGAACGAGTAATTCATTATTAGAAAATTTAAGCGCAATTAAACTACTGTTAAAATCATATTTAGAAAAGTCAAAGGTGAAAATATTTTTTATAAATAAAATTGCATCCATTGTTGTAGACGCTCTAAAAAATATTGTAGTAAATATAAAAGCTAAATATGTAGCAATTATTCTTAAAGTGTTTAATAACATACCAGTTTTTTTCTTATGAATCCCCGTTATGTTTTCAAAGATTATTAAAAGGCCATTTATAAATCCCCAAACAATAAAAGACAATTCTGCACCATGCCAAAGTCCACTTGCTGTGAAAACTATTAACAAATTTATATACTTTCTGAATTTTCCTTTGCGGTTGCCTCCCAAGGGTATATAAAGATAATCTTTAAACCACGAGGACAATGAAATGTGCCATCTACTCCAAAATTCAACTATAGATTTTGAAAAAAAGGCTCCTTAAAATTATCCATTAAATCAACACCCAAAATTTTTGCTGAACCCTTGGCTATAATTGAGTATGAATAAAAATCACAGTATATCTGAATAGTGAACAAAAATGCTGCAAAGAAAAGGACAAGAGAAGAATAACTTTCAATTGAATTAAAAACACCATTTACCACTATGGCAGCTCTATCAGCTATTACAAGTTTTAAAAAATATCCATAAGTTATAAATATCAAGCCAATTACCATATTGTCATAAGAAAATTTCCTATTTTTCTTGATTTGTGGGAGCAAGTTAGTTGATCTTTCAATAGGTCCTGCTACTAATTGAGGGAAAAAAGATACAAAAAGAGCATAATTTATAAAATTTTTCTCGGCTTTTATATCTTTTCTATATACATCAATGGTGTAACCAAGAGCTTGAAAGGTACTAAAAAGAAATCCCCACAGGCAATAGAAAATTTAAGTATCTTCCTACTGAGTGTATATGAAAAATTGCAAGTATATCATTCAAAGAATTAAGTGCAAAATTAAAATATTTAAAGAAAAATAATATGCCTAAATTTATTGCAAAACAAATAAAAACAGCTTTCTTCTTTTTTCTTTCGTCGTCAATATGTTTATCCAAA
>NZ_AEAA01000064.1:0-763 GCF_000179335.1 Peptoniphilus sp. oral taxon 836 str. F0141 | reverse complement strand
TTCAGGGGTCAATATTATAGTTTTTTAGCTAACTTAATTATTATTCCTCTTTACTCTCTTGTAATTATTTTAGGATATTTCTTATCTATAGGATTTAGTTTCTTATCAGTATTTATTGATATATTATTTAAGTCTATTTGGGGTTTAGAAAATTTATTGATGGTAATTGCGAATTTAAAGATTGAAATATTTGCCCTTGATTTTAACCATATTTTTCTATATTACATCTTGCTATATTTTCTATTTATATATAGTAAATATATTAAGATATTTTATGGAGCTAGAAAATTTTTCTATATTTATATGGCTTGGCTTATGATTTTTTCTTGTGTATCTTTTTATAAGTCCTACAATTCTTTGAAGGAAATTCATTTTTATATAGGTCAGGGTGATGCTTCCTTAATTTCTTATAGGGGTAAAAATTTTTTAATAGATGTAGGTGGAGCTAGGAGGGAAAATAAAATTTTTGAAAATTTCCTATATCCCGCCTTAAAAAACTTGGGAATAAAAAAAGTTGATGCAATTTTTATTTCTCACTTTGATGAAGATCATGCTGGGAATTTTGACAAGGTCTTAGAAAATTTTAAAGTGGGAAAAATTTATTCATCTTATGATGATAATATTCATAGGCTAATAATTTTGAAAAAGGGAGATTTTTACAGGTATAAGGATTTGACTTTTAAAGTCATATCTGATTCAGAAAAATTCCAAAGTCCCAATGATAAATCTATGGTTTTATTAGTAGAATTTATGGGAAAAAGAA
>NZ_AEAA01000065.1:0-32922 GCF_000179335.1 Peptoniphilus sp. oral taxon 836 str. F0141 | reverse complement strand
AAAGGTCTACAATTCAGATGTTAAGCCAGTGATTATAAATGGAAGAATTCATGCTTCAATTTCAAACATTGCCAAAGCTTTTGGAGCAAGTCATGGGGATATTAAAGATGGTAAAAACCAAACAATAGAATGGGACAATACTAGAAAAGCAGTCTATGTATTTAAAAATGTAAAATAAGAAAGGATAGAAAAATGAATAAGAGCATTAAACGAGGAGTAGCCATAGCGTTACTCCTTTTTACATTTACAGTACCAGCAACTACATTTGCGATGACAAATGAAGATCAAATAGAAAATCAAAGTGAATCAATCTATGAACCACAAAAAGAAGAATTTGAACAAATGTTGAAAGATGATGTTTTTACACCATCAAAAGAAGAAATTCCTTATCAAGATGTTCCAAGAATACCAGGAAATACAAGTGAAGCAACCAAGCCTTCAAATAATCCTCCAAAGAAAACACCACTTGTAAAAGGTGGTAATACAAAGGCAGTAAATAGTCTAGCAACACAGGAAAATAAGGCAAGAGGTTCAGTAATTGAAAATGTAGATAAGAATGGAGAAGATATTACACCAAGTGGAGATACAGAAAAAGATAAAGAAAATCCAGTAGATGTAAGACAATTTTTAACATTTCAAACTAAAAGTGGAAAAACTATGCACCTAATAGTGGATCACTCATCAAATCAAGATAATGTAAGATTATTAACAGAAGTAGGAGAGCAAGACCTACTTAATATGATTGAATCAGAAGATAAAAATACCATAAAGGTTGAAGAGCCTAAGAAAGAAGAAGTAAAAAAAGAAGAACCTAAGACTGTTCCAGTAAAAGAAGAAAAGAAAAGCGGGATAGGTTCATTTCTTATTGTTGCACTTGTAATTGGAGGAGTTGTAGGAGCAGGATATTATTTTAAGGTAGTTAAAGCAAAAGAAGATAGAATGTTGGAAGACTTTGAAGAAGATGATGAGGATTATATTAGTGAGTCAGAAGATGAATCTGACAACGAAGAAAGTAATGAAGAATCACTAGATGATGATGACGATGAACTATTATAAGAATATTAAATTTAAGTACAATTGAACTTTTGTCCCAGATATGATATGATATTTGGGACAAAGGAGGATTGTAATGAGTTCATATACAGAAAAAATATCAGATAAAATAAATGATTTTGACTCACATAAAGTATTTTTTGCTAATGACTTTTTAGATATTGCTTCTTATGAAACTGCTAGAAAGACATTAAATAGGATGGTAAATGATAGAAAAATTAAACGTGTAATTGATGGCTTTTATTACAATCCAAGATATAGCGAGTTAATTGGAGAGTACGAAGCAGTATCAATTCACGAATTAGCACTTGCTATAGCAAGAAAATACAATTGGAATATTGCACCATATAATAGCACAGCCTTAAACCTATTAGGACTTTCAACACAAGTACCAACACATTATAAATATATATCTAGTGGAAGATATAAAGAATATAAAATTGGGGATACGGTTTTAGAATTTAAAAAAGTAAATCCAGGAGAGATTGCTAATATGTCCCTAAAGACTGCAACAGTTATTCAAGCAATTAAGTCTTTAGGTAAAGAAAAGATAACCAGCGAAGTTATACAAAAAATAAGAGAAAACTTAAGTGAAAAAGAAAGAATAGACTTAATGAACCAAGCAAAATCAGTGCCAGCATGGATATATGAAGTGATAAGGGAAATTTGCGAGGATAAAGATGAATAAGTTTTATATAGGGAACAAGGACGATTTAAGAGTATTAATAGTAAATACAGCCAGAAAGAAAAATATATCTGAAGCAGTCATTGAAAAAGATTATTGGGTTACTTTTATCTTAGATTATCTATTTAATGAAAACAAATGGAGGGAATATTTAACCTTTAAGGGAGGAACATCACTTTCAAAATGCTTTGGACTTATAGAAAGATTTTCTGAAGACATAGATTTAATCTTAGATTGGCGAGTATTAGGTTACGAAGAAAAAGAACCATGGATAGAAAGGTCAAATACCAAACAGGATAAATTCAATAAAGAAGTTAACGAAAAGACAGAAATATTTTTAAAAGATGAATTATTAAAAGTCTTAGAACAAGATTTAAAGAACTTAGGTTTTGAATTTTTTATAGATAGTATAGATCCACAAACAATTCTATGTAAATATCCTAAAATTTTTGAATCTAATTATTTAACACAAAATATAAGACTTGAAATAGGAAGCCTTGCAGCATGGACACCTTCAATTGATGTTGAAGTTTTGCCGATAATTAGCGAAGTCTACCAAAATATATTTAAAGAAAAAACTAATATAAGAACAGTATCAGCAGAGAGAACCTTTTGGGAAAAAGCAACAATTTTACACCACGAAGCAAATAGACCAGAAGCTTCTCCTATGCCCCACAGATATGCAAGACACTTTTATGACCTATATAAAATAGCAAATTCAGATTTTAAAAACAAAGCCTTAGAGGATAAAGAATTACTAAAGAAAGTGACTGAATTTAAAATGAAATTCTACCCTAGAAAGTGGGCAAGGTATGAAGATACATTAAATGGTAGATTGAAGTTAGTTCCAAGAGAGTTTCGATTTTCTGAAATAGAAAAAGATTATAAGGCTATGGCAGAAATGATTTATGGAGACTATCCAAACTTTGAAGAGATTATAAAAGTTCTTCAAGAACTAGAAAAAGAAATTAATAAGTAATAGAATTCTTCCGAAAATAATACGATATTCGGGAGAAATATTTTGAGCGAGAGAGAAATCTTTCGCTCTTTTTTTATTTAAGGAGGTATTAATGAAGTTAGTAATAGCAGAAAAGCCAAGTGTAGCAGTTACAATTGCAAAAGTAATTGGAGCAAGAACAAGAAAAAACGGATATTATGAGGGGAATGGATACATTGTTTCTTGGTGTGTAGGTCATTTAATTCAAATGGCAAGTCCAGATAAGATAGACGAAAAATGGAAGAAATGGACAATAGACACTCTTCCTATAATTCCAGAAGAATATATTTATGAAGTATCTAAAAGCACTAAGAAACAATATGGAGTTTTAAAGAAGCTTTTAAACGATAAGAACATCGACACAGTTATAAATGCTTGTGATGCTGGAAGAGAGGGAGAACTTATTTTTAGGCTTGTATATAATCAAGCTAAATGTAAGAAGAAGATTCAAAGACTTTGGATATCTTCAATGGAAAACAAGGCTATTGAAGATGGCTTTAGAAATCTTAAAAACGGAGAAAACTTTGAAGATTTATATAAATCAGCTAGTGCAAGAGCAATTGCAGATTGGCTGGTGGGAATGAATTTAAGTAGGCTTTATTCTTGCATTTATAAGGAAACATATTCAGTTGGTAGAGTACAAACACCAACTCTATATTTAATAGCTAAAAGAGATAGTGAAATAAACCTATTTAAGAAGCAAAAATATTATACAGTTGACCTATCTTATGAAGGATTGAAACTTGTATCAGATAGAATTGATAAAATTGAAGTTGCAGAACAACTATTAAATCTGCTAGAAGATGAAATAGTTATTACAGAGGTGGAAGATAAAGAAATAAGCACAAAACCAGATAAGCCTTATGATCTCACTTCCTTACAAAGAGAAGCAAATAAATATTTTGGATATTCAGCGAACGATACTTTAAACCTGGCACAAGGTTTGTATGAAAAGAAGTTAATCACATATCCAAGAACAGATAGTAGGTATTTAACCGATGACATGGTTAATACTATGAAAGAATTATTAGAAGGACTTGAAGATGATTTTAAGGTTAATGAATCAAACTTTAAGTCTATTTTTAATTCATCTAAAGTTACAGACCACTATGCGATTATTCCTACTATATCAGGTATTGGAAAAGCTAAAGACTTATCTGACAAAGAAAGTAAAATCTATAATCTAGTTAAGGATAAATTACTTGCTTCGTGTTCGGATAACTTAAAGGAATCTAGTAGAAAAATCAGATATGAATATGACAAGTTTAACTTTAATGCAAGTGGTAAGACTATAATCGATGAAGGTTATGCCAAGTATTTAAAGCCTTATGGGAAGGAAAGACAAGAAAATGAATTACCTGATGTAAAGACTGGAGATAAAATTAAGCTAACTTCTAAAAATATATCGGAAAAATTTACAAAAGCTCCAAGTCATTATAACGAAGATACACTTTTAAAGGCTATGGAGAATGCAGGAGTAGAATCCTTGGATAAAGATATAGAAGTTGAAAGAAAAGGCTTAGGAACACCAGCTACAAGAGCAGGAATTATTGAAAATCTTATCCATAAGGACCTTATAAGAAGAGATAAGAAAAACTTACTTGTAACAGAAAAAGGCAATAGGCTTGTATCGATTGTAGAGGATAAGTTTAAATCAGCAGAAACAACATCTGAATGGGAAATGAAACTTACAAAGATTAGTTCTGGTGAAGTAGATAAAGAAGACTTTTTAAGAGAAATTGAAGATAGTATAAGGGAGCTTGTAGATAGGTACAAGAATAATCTAAATGAATAAGGTAAAAATATTAGAGCTTTTCGGTGGCATAGGTGCTATTAGAAAGGCTTTTATTAATTTAAAGATACCTTATGAAGTAGTTGATTATGTAGAAATAGATAAGGCTTGTGTTAAATCATACAACGCACTTTATGGAGAAGATTATAAAGCAAAATCAGTTGTAGGATATAAAGCACCTAAT
The DNA here is from genome assembly GCF_000179335.1 of Peptoniphilus sp. oral taxon 836 str. F0141. Classification (NCBI taxonomy): domain Bacteria; kingdom Bacillati; phylum Bacillota; class Tissierellia; order Tissierellales; family Peptoniphilaceae; genus Peptoniphilus; species Peptoniphilus sp. oral taxon 836. The sequence goes on along the minus strand of NZ_AEAA01000065.1, from coordinate 28,211 downwards.
GAAAATATAGATTTAGTTATGCATGGAAGTCCTTGCCAAGACTTTTCAAGAATTGGCAAAAAGCAAGGAGGTGTAAAAAACTCAGGAACTAGATCAAGCCTACTATTTGAAACAATTAGAATAATTAAAGAAATGAAAGAAAAACCTAAATGGATAATTTGGGAAAATGTAAAGGGAGTCCTTGATAGAAATATGAGGGACTCCTTTTTTATTTATCTAAAAGAACTAGAAGAACTTGGATATGAAAGTAAATATGAAATCTTAAATGCAATGGACTTTGGGATACCTCAAAAAAGAGAAAGGATATTTGTTGTTTCATGTCTTGGAGCAAATAACTTTTCGTTTAATAAATTGGAGAGGAAAGAAACTAGACCACTAAGTGAATTTTTAGAAAAAGATGTAAGTGAACTTTATACTATGACCCAACCTTATATGCTGAAATTTTTAAATAAAGGCATAGATAACAGTTTTAGAGGGCGATTAAAAGTGATTAAAGATTTTTCTTATACTATTTCTACAAAACAGATGAGAGTACCTAATTCTGGAATAATAGATATTGGAAATGGTAAATATAGGTATTTAACAGAAAGAGAATGTTTAAGACTCATGGGGTTTGATGACATTGATATTAACAAACTAGAAGAAGCACATCCAAGAAGAAAAAATTGTACTTCAAGCAAGCTTTATAAGCAGGCCGGCAATTCTATTGTGGTTGATGTTTTAATGGCTATTATAAAAGAAATTCATAGAATGGAGGTAGGAAATGCAAGTAAATGATTTTAAGAATATACAAGAAGCAATAAAGTATGAAGTGTTACAAGATGAAAAAGAGTATTTAAAACTCTTAAAAGTTATAGGTAACAATCAAAAATATGATTTTTCTAGCCAACTAAGTATATATAACAAAGAACCTGAAGCTAGAGCTTGTGCGACTTTTGATATGTGGAAAAAATATTTTGGTCGAGTTGTTATGAGAGGTCAAAAGGGTATTCCAACTTTAGTTGGAAGTGATGTAAATCAAAGAATTTCATATATTTTCGATATTAGTCAGACCACATCAATGGATAGGAATATTAATGAGGTTAGCTTATGGCAGTTTGATCACGAAAATCATAAGGAGGCTTTAAAAGAAATAATAAGAGATTCTTCATTTGAAGCTAGTGATTCACTCAATGAAAATATATTTTCTTTGAGCCGAATTTATGGAGATGAATACATTAATTTGGCACTTGCTGATTTGAGAATAGATATAGAGGATAGACTAAGTTTTGAAAAGTTTATGAGAGACTCAATATCCTATGCGGTAGCTAATAGGTTTAATACAGTTTATCCTATGGATATGGAAAATTTAAAAAATAATTTTTCGAGGATTAATACAATTTCTTTAGAGCAGATAGGTCTTGTAATATCAAGGGTTAGTGAAGATATTATAGATAACACAATAGAAAAATCTAAGGAAATGGATCGTGCTAGGCTGCTGACAGAAAGGGCCGATGCCGACTATAATAAAGATATAGAAAATATAAATGAAGATAGAGGAGGTCAAGATGATTTATATAGACGAGATGATAGGTCAAGAAGTAGAGATGGACGAGTTTTCACAGATGGAAGCGACAGAGGAAATAGCGATGAAAATCGAAGAGAAAACCTTGGACATGATGGAGAGGGATCTGGAATTTATGGAGAGATTCCCGAATCCGACTTACGCAGTTCTAAGACTGTCTTACCTGGTAGGAAGCGAGGACATGGAGAACTGGAAGAAACTTCAGGAAATGTACGAGGAGAAAACACTTTTGAACCATCTGAAGGAAATTCAGAATCAGGCAGTGGACTTTATCAAGAGAGAGAAAGTCAAAATGATGAAAGCACAAGGATTGACAGAGAAGATGAAAAGAGAGAATCCAGAGGAATACCAAGGACAGATGAACAACTTGATGGCAACAGTAAAGAAAATGGCAATCAAGGAATACGTGGAAGCTTAGAAAATGAAATAAGCCAAGAAAAGGAAGCTGATGAAGCTTCTTTTTTTGATGGCAACAACATTCAAAATAGAAAAGACTACTGGATTGTAGAATTTAATGAAAACCACGAATTAGTTCCCGATTATAGTGGGCAGATAGTAACTAAAGACTTAATTAATATCCTAAGACAAAAGGATATAGATGTTAAAGACCATAATCAAACTCTTGGAGAAAATGAATTTGGAGAAATGACAGATGATTATATCGGATATTTCAAATTCTATTTTGACCACTATGTAGACAGAGAAGTTGTCGAGCATTACAGGATTGACCTTGGTGATGGTGAAGAAGTAAATGAGCGTGAATTTTCATATTTAGAAGAACAAGTTGCACTAAGTGAGGAAAAATCATTAAAAGAAGAAACTCAGGAAAAGATAGAGCCTAAATTTAAGATAGGTGATCAGGTTAGATATAAAGATAAGGACTTTACCATTACAGATTTTGATGAACTAAGTGGAGGACTTAAAACTGTCACTATCAGAGACAATATGGAGTATATGGGAGGTATGATTAGGGGTTCGGAAGTAATTCCATATAGAAACGATTCATATCTTGAAGAAATCTTTGAAAATCTAAGTCAAACATCAGAAAAACTAGCAGTAAAGGTTAGTAAGGAATTTATTTTAGAAGATGAGAAGATCTTTGATGGAATTAACTTGATTGAAACTGGAACTAAAGTAGAAATTAATGGGGAAGAATATCCTTTATATAAGGGTGAAACATTTGAAGAAAGTAGAAAGATTGATGACCTTTTAGATAGTGGAAACTATGAGATATACAAATTATCTGAGCATGAAAAACAAATTGAAAGACAAGTAGAACAAGAAAGCTTTATTGATGACCACAATCCTGAAATTGACCAAGTGATGGATAGGTATAATGTCCCAAGACAAGCAGCCGAAAACTTATTGAGGGGAAAAGAAGATTTAAAGAATCTAGGATATGAACCTAATAAGGAAAAGCTAAGTTTTGCTAGAAATTATGACTTAAAAAATCATATCTACTCAGAATACCTAACACCATCAGAAAGGCTAGATAAAAATATCAAAGCTATTAAAATGCTAAAAAGACTTGAAAATGAAAATAGGAGTCCAAGAGAGTATGAACAAGCATATCTGGCTGATTATCTGGGGTGGGGAGGTCTTTCCGATGTCTTCGATGAAGAAAAAGGAGGACAATGGCTTGAAGCAAGAAATATTTTAAAAGAAAATCTAACAAATGAAGAGTATTTGAATGCTAAAGAGTCTACTTTAACATCATTTTATACACCTAGAGAGGTAATGGACGGAATATATAAGACCATAACAGATATGGGATTTAAGACTGGGAATATCCTTGAACCGTCTGCAGGGGTCGGTAATTTTATTGGTAATATGCCAAGTGAAATACAAGGCTCTAAAGTATATGGAGTAGAAAAAGATAGTCTAAGCGGAAGAATAGCAAGAGAGCTTTATCCTGAAGCCAATATTCAAATTAAAGGCTTTGAAGAAACAAACTTCTCAAATAATTTCTTTGACTTGGTAATAGGAAATGTTCCCTTTGGAGATTTTAAAGTTAACGATCGTGAATATAACAGAAATAACTTTCTGATTCACGATTATTTTTTTGCAAAGTCAATAGATAAGGTTAGGAATGGAGGAATTATTGCCTTCATAACATCATCTGGAACTATGGATAAAAAAGATGAATCTGTTAGAAAATATATTAATGCAAGATGTGAGTTTTTAGGAGCTATGAGGCTACCTAATACAACATTTAAAGGACTTGCTGGTACAGAAGTTACTTCAGATATTATTTTCTTAAAGAAGAGAGATTCAGTTATAGAAAGAGATGATGAATGGATTCATCTAGCAACTGATAATAAAGGTTTGACTTACAATAAATACTTTGTAGATAATCCTCAAATGGTATTAGGCGATATGAAAGAAGTATCTGGAAGATTTGGAAATACTATTACTTGTGATGAAAAAGAAAACGTAAATCTAAAAGATTTAATGGATCTTGCAAGTAAGGAAATATCTTCAAATTCAAAATATGAAGAGGTCGAACTATTGGAAGATGAAGAATTAAGTCTTCCAGCAACAGATGACGTTAAAAACTTTTCGTACACTATTATTGACGAAGAAGTCTACCTAAGAGAAAACTCAGTCTTAATTAAGCAGAATATATCAGATAAAAATAAAGAAAAGATAAAAGATTATCTTGATGTAATGAATGCTTTAAAAGATGTAATAGAAAAACAAAAGGACGATTTTTCAGACGAGGAAATAAAAGAGTCACAAGCAAAGTTAAATGAAGTCTATGATAACTTTTCAAAGAAACATGGCTTTATTAACTCCTTATCAAACACTAGAGCCTTAAAGGAAGACTCAAACTTTCCGTTGGTATCATCAATAGAAATACTTGATGATGAGGATAATTTCAAAGCTAAGAGTGATATATTCTCAAAAAGAACAATAACAAGGGCAAAAGTAGTAGACCATGTAGATACTTCCCTTGAAGCCTTAGTCTTATCAGTTTCACAAAAAGGATATGTAGACTTTGAATATATGGAATCTATCACAAGTAAAGATAGGGACACCTTAATTGGTGAACTTGAGGGCGAGATATTTTTAGATATTAAGGATACAGACCTTATAAATAACAGAATGCCCTTTGAAAACTTTGACAATGACGATCCATTTCATTTTTCATATGTATCGGCTGACGAGTATTTAAGTGGCAATATTAGAGAAAAAATTGGCTACCTCAATTCATATATCGGAGAAATTGAAAATGTAATAGATTTAGCACCTTCTGAAAAGAAAGACACATTATTAAACGAGTTAGGTAAACTCAAATATCAAAGAGAAAAATTACAAGAAGTTATGCCCGAAGAACTGACTGCCTCTGATATAAATGTAAGGTTAGGAGCAACTTGGATACCTCAAAAAGTTATAGAAGACTTTACTTTTAATCTTTTAAAAACACCAGGTTATGATAGGTGGAATATAAATGTTAGGTTTTCGCCACACACAAGTGAATGGAACATTGAAGGTAAAAGTGTTGACTCGACTAATGACCTTGCTAATATGACTTATGGTACAAGTAGAGTGAATGCCTATAAGCTAATTGAAAATGCCCTTAATCTAAAAGATACAAAGGTATTTGACCAAGTAATAAATGATGATGGTTCTAAGACTTCTGTATTAAATAAAAAAGAAACTATGCTTGCAAGTCAAAAGCAAGAGCTGATTAAAGAAGAATTTAAGAATTGGATATTTGAAGATCCTGATAGAAGATATAGGTTAGAAAAGATTTATAATGAAAAATTCAACTCAATTAGAAATAGAGAATTTGATGGTTCTAACTTAACTTTTGATGGAATGAATACTGAAATCAGACTACGAGAACATCAGAAAAATGCCATAGCAAGGACTCTTTATGGTGGAAACACACTACTTGCCCATGTAGTAGGAGCAGGAAAAACTTTTGAAATGGTAGCTTCTGCTATGGAGTCTAAAAAGTTAGGACTTGCAAGTAAATCATTATTTGTAGTTCCTAACCATCTAACCACTCAAATTGGTAGAGAGTTTATGCAATTATATCCGTCAGCAAACATTATGGTGGCCGATAAAAAAGACTTTCAACCTAAAAACAGAAAAAGATTTATTGGTAGGATTGCAACGGGAGAATATGACGCAGTCATCATAGGACACTCTCAATTTGAAAAAATACCAATGTCTAAGGAATACCAGGTAAGGCATATACAAGACCAAATAGATGATATAGTTTCCTTCATTGATGAGAATAAAAGAAATAGAGGGGAAAATTTCACAGTAAAACAACTAGAAAAGACAAAGAAGAAACTCTTGGTAAGACTGGAAAAGCTAAACGATGACTTTAAAAAAGATGACGTAATAACCTTTGAAGAGCTAGGAGTAGATAAGTTATTTATAGACGAAGCTCATAATTACAAAAACCTATTCTTGCATACCAAGATGAGAAATGTTGCTGGTATCGGTCAAAGTGAAGCCTTTAAGTCTTCGGATATGTATATGAAATGTAGGTATATGGATGAAATGACAGATGGAAAGGGAGTTGTATTTGCTACTGGTACACCAATATCAAATTCAATGACAGAGCTTTATACCATGCAAAGATATCTTCAATATGACGATTTAAAGGCAAGAGGATTAGAACATTTTGACGCTTGGGCTTCTACTTTTGGAGAAACAGAAAACACCTTTGAATTATCTCCAGAAGGCACAGGATATAGGCAAAAGACAAGATTTTCAAAGTTTTATAACTTGCCAGAGTTGATGAGCATGTTTAAAGAAGTAGCAGATATAAAGACTTCAGATATGTTAAATTTGCCAGTACCAGAAGCAAATTTTGAAGTTATTAAAACAAAACCTACTGAGGAACAAAAAGAAATATTAGAAGCTATTTCAGAAAGAGCTGATGCAGTTAGAAATAACCAAGTAGAGCCAACAGAAGACAATATGTTAAAGATTACAAATGATGGTAAAAAACTTGCCCTAGACCAAAGATTAATAAATCCACTACTTCCAGATGATCCTAATTCAAAGGTAAATGTATGTGTAAAAAACATCTTTTCGATCTGGGATAAGACAAAAGAAAATTCATCGACACAATTAGTATTTTCAGATATGTCTACACCAAAAGGAGATGGAGAATTTAATATCTATGATGATATTAGAAACAAGCTAGTAAATATGGGAATACCGAAAGAAGAAATAGCCTTTATCCACGAAGCAGATACAGACAAACAAAAAGATGAATTGTTCTCTAAGGTTAGAAGAGGAGAAGTAAGAGTATTATTAGGCTCTACTCAAAAAATGGGAGCAGGTACAAATGTACAAAATAAATTAATAGCCTTACACGATTTAGATGTCCCATGGAGACCGTCTGACCTAGAGCAAAGAAGTGGTAGAATTGTTCGCCAAGGTAATGAAAATGATAAGGTAAATATCTTTAGATATGTCACAGAAAACACCTTTGACGCCTATTTATGGCAGACAATAGAAAATAAGCAGAAATTCATATCCCAAATTATGACTTCAAAAACTCCAGTAAGAGTTGCAGAAGATGTTGATGAAGCAAGTCTATCTTATTCAGAAATTAAGGCTTTAGCTACTGGTAATCCTCTGATTAAAGAAAAGATGGACTTAGATAACGAAGTTACAAAACTAAAAATGCTGGAAGCAAACTATAAGTCTAATAAATATAAGCTTGAAGATAAAGTAAATAAAATTTATCCTCAAAGTATTTTAAAAACTGAAATGGAAATACAAGCGGTTAAAGAAGACCTTGCAAGTGTTGAGAAATTAGGAGAAGGAGATAGCAAATTCACTTCAATAAGTCTTGGGACAAATAAAATTTTGGATAAGAAAGAGGCCGGAGAGAAGCTATTAGAAGAAATAAAAAAGGTAAAGATAAATGATAGCAAGGTCATTGGTAAATATAGAAATTTAGACTTACAAGTTTCATATAACTTTATGACTAATGCTCACACCTTTAAACTTCTAGGAAAAGCAGAATACTTCGGAGAATTTTCAAACTCTACTGATGGTAATATAACAAGACTGGATAATGCCATTGAAAAAATGCCTTCAAGGCTTGAAAGATTAAATCAAAATCTTGAAAACTATAAAGAATCTTTAGAAAATGCCAAAGTAGAATTAACTAAACCATTTGAAAAAGCAGATGAGTTAAGGGATAAGACACTAAGACTAGCTGAAATTAATAAACTTTTAGATATGGGAGAAGTAGAAGAATTAGAAAACCAATCACCATTATTAGAAGATTTAAAGAGGGCGATAGTTGATTATTCCAACTACGAGTTTTCAGAATCTAATAGCTATGAAGATTTTGACAAATTATATCCCGATTTAAGCCATATAGGACTTGCCTATACAGAAACACCTGATGGAAAGCACTCTATTCAATATGAGGTAAATTTGGAAGAAAAAACATGGACTCAGTATGTAGATAATGTAGCTATTAGAACAGAATCTTTTGTAGAAGAAGATATATCTAACTCACAAGCTCTTAAAGATATGACCGAAGCTATAAAGATGTCTAGTTTTGATGATCTGGTATCAGTAGATGAAGAAGATTTAAAACAAGCTCTAGGACTAGAAATAGATGATGACGGAAACTTCTATGATCCACTAGCAAAAGATCTTGATAATGACGGAATACCAGATAGGTATGACAATGATTTTAAAGATAGTGATTACTTTGAATCAACTTATGATGTAGAGGATAATCTTCACGTAAGGGAAGAGAAACCATCGATATTGGGACAAATTTCAAAATTCAAATCTGAAGAAGAAAAAGATAAAAATCAAGAAAAAAACGAAAAAGGACAAGAAAGATAGTGGAGGGCGAAAGGCTCTCCTTATTTAGTACAAGGAGGAAATTATGGAATACAAAGATATTAGAGAAAATTTAGAAGAAATGATAAATGATAACTACAAGGATTTTATAAAAGCACTTGTGAGTATAGAAAAGGGTGTTAATGATGAAAAGGCACTTGAAGAAGTCTATGTTATATATATGAACAATGACACAACAGGTCTATTAAATGATGACTTTGACTATATGATTGATGATATGAAAGAACAAGGTAAGATTGTTGAAAATACCAATGAACTTGAAGAAAAAGACAATCTCATAAATCTCGTGGGTAATATAGCAGGCAAAGTAGAAAATCTTGAAAGAGAAAATGCAAATGGAGAAAAGTTTAAAGTAAGTAATTTTTCAATTGTTTCAAAAGATGATGATGGGAATAAAGTTTATACCAATTGTTCAGCCTATGGAGATAAGACAAAAGATTTAGAGAATCTTAAACAAGGAGATTTTGTTAAAATATTTGGACAAGTAAAAACAAGTATTGATAACAAAGGAAAAGAACATAAGAATGTCCGTATTTTATCTTCCAAGCTCTTAAAAGCAAAAGAACAAGTAAAGAGTCAAGATAAGGATAAAAAGTCTATATTAGGGCAAATAAAAAGCTTTAAGACAGACGAAAAAGCTAAGTCGAATAAGAAAGACCATAGCAAAGGTACAGAGAGATAAATATCGGCAGTCTCTGGGCTGCCTTTATTTTTGGCAGATGATGTTCAAAGGGGATTGGGGATGCTTCCCCAACAAGCAAATTTGCGAAGATTGCACCGAAGGGAAAATCGAGAAAATGAGTGAACCTGTACAGGTTTACACTGCTTGCCAATTTGCAAGACCCCAAAATTCCGCTTCTTGATGCTCTAAAAGCCTTGCCACTTCAAAAAATCAGATAATTCTTTGGAATGAGAAAATAAAATATAGTGATAGCTCACTTTCTTGTTGAGTTTACCTATTTGCGTGCTATAATTATAAGTACAGGTACTTTTTGAATGAAATATCTGGAAGAAAGGAATGGTGAAATGATGGTTGTCAGCTATAAGAGACTATGGAAGCTATTGATTGACCGAGATATGAAGAAAAAAGATTTGGCTGAACAGGCAAATCTGAGTAACTATACCATCAACAAAATGCATCGAGGTGAGAATGTAACTACGGATACGCTCGTAAAAATCTGTTCTGTCCTGGGATGCACATTTGACGATATTATGGAAATAGTTCCGGACGAAAAGTAATATGTCCGTTTTATGGGATAGCCTCTTTAGTAGAATATAAGCTGAAGAAGCATAACTACAATAAACTGTTAGAGTGGAGGAATCGGAAATGGCTGAAAAGAACAATGCCAACATTGGCTTTGAAAAACAAATTTGGGATGCTGCCTGCGTGTTATGGGGACATATCCCTGCCGCTGAATATAGAAAGGTAATCATTGGACTGATTTTCCTTCGCTATATTTCCAGTGCATTTGAAAGAAAATATAACGAGCTTGTTGCAGAGGGCGAAGGTTTTGAAGAAGATCGTGACGAGTATTTGGGCGAGAATATTTTCTTCGTTCCGGAGAACACATTACAGAGCTTGGCTTGAATAATTCGTTAACCAAGCTTCTGCAAGCAGGCGATATTATTATTTCAGCCAGTGGAACAGTAGGAGAAATTGCAACAATACCGTTCCCTACCTGGCTTGAAAAACTGATGGAGAAATAATCTAGGAAAATAGTTTAAAGTTTACATGTTATGATCATGTATGAAGTTGGAACAAAATAAAAGAATTGTGCTATAATATTGTTAAAGAAAAAAACTCATTGACATATTTCAATCTATTTAGGAGGATAAACGATCATGTGTACAGCAGCAACTTATAAAACAAAAGATTTTTACTTTGGACGAACCCTCGATTATGAATACTCTTATGGTGATCAGATAGTAATTACACCACGTAATTATGTGTTTAATTTTCGCCATGTTGACGATATGAAAAATCATTATGCAATTATTGGAATGGCTCATGTTGCAGAGGATTATCCTTTGTATTATGATGCTATGAATGAAAAAGGAGTGGCAATGGCAGGACTGAATTTTGTCGGAAATGCTGTTTATGCCGCGATTAAGCCAGATGTGGAAAATATTGCACAGTTTGAATTTATTCCATGGATTTTAAGTCAGTGTTCTTCTTTAGTTGAAGTTCGCGAGCTTCTTGAACGAATTAATATTGTTAATACTCCTTTCAGCGAGCAATTCCCATTAGCACAATTACACTGGATCATTTCTGATGAGAATGAGTCAATTACGGTAGAATCTATGTCAGATGGTTTACATATTTATGACAATCCAGTAGGAGTGCTTACGAATAATCCGCCATTTCCACAGCAGATGTTTCAACTAAATAATTATATGTATTTATCTCCTAAACAGCCCAGAAATACTTTCTGCGAAAATTTGGCTCTTGATGCATATAGTAGAGGTATGGGAGGATTAGGTCTTCCGGGAGATCTCTCATCTTCCTCACGCTTTGTACGTGTAGCTTTTACAAAGGTAAATGCAATTTCAGGTGAATCAGAGGAAGAAAGCGTTAGCCAATTCTTCCACATTCTCGGATCTGTGGATCAGCAACGAGGATGTTGCGAAGTAGCGGATGGAAAATATGAAATCACATTGTATACGTCGTGTTGTAATGTTACAAAAGGTATTTATTATTACAATACTTATGAAAACCATCAGATCAGTGCAGTAGATATGCATGTAGAAAATCTGGATAGTGATAAAATGATTTGTTATCCAGTAATTCAAGGAGAACGAATCAACTATCAAAATAGATAATGTTTTGAAATCAGGGATGAGGTAGAAAGGAAAGTTCCATGACAAAAGATGAAGTAAAAAAACTCAGGATGGACAGTCCGGAATCACTACAGTTTTTAAATAATGCTACAAAATTTTATAATTTAATGATGATGTATCGTTGTGCTATTCGGGAGATACAAACTAAACTTGAGGTTTTGGATGATGAATTTTCAGCTGAGAACAATCGAAATCCTATTTCTTTTATAAAAACAAGAATTAAGAAGCCCAATAGTATTTACGATAAACTGCAGAAGATGGGATATGAATTTACAACAGAAAATATACAGACATATCTCAATGATGTAGCAGGCGTTCGAATAGTTTGTGCGTTTATTGACGATATTTATATGATATCAGATTTGATTACCCAACAGGATGATATTAAAGTTATTGAAATAAAAGATTATATAAAAAATCCAAAATCGAATGGTTATCGAAGCTATCATATGATTGTTGAAATACCAGTATTTTTTGCTAAGGGTAAAACACCTATGCGTGTAGAATTACAGATTCGAACCAATGGTATGGATTTCTGGGCAACATTGGAACATCAACTTCGCTATAAAAAAGGAATTGAGGAAATGCCTGGCTATAATGAGATAAGTGAAGAATTATTTCATTCTGCAAGAGCTATCATTGAAGCAGATAATGAAATGCAGAGAATAAAAGACAAAATTGGTATGTTCCACGAAATTTAGGGAGAAAACTGAGCAAGTAGGAAGGTGGATATATATGAAACAAGATACTTTAGAGGGCAAAGCAAAAACAAAAAATGGGGTAAAACGTCTATGTTTTTCCATAATCTGCATTCTTCTGGAAGCGATTTTTATTATTACTATCGTAACACGCTTGAATGAATATGCAGAAATCATAAATTTATTTACCAGAGTTTTAAGTGGAATCTTAGTTTTGAGATTGTATGCGTCAGATAAGACATCTTCTATGAAAATGCCTTGGGTCATTTTAATTCTGATTTTCCCAATTATGGGTGTAGGCCTGTATTTATTGATTGGCTTGAATGGTGGCACGCATAAAATGCGTGAGCGATATGCAGAAATTGATAGCAAATTGTTACCAATGCTTCCAGACAATCAGGAGTGTTTAAGCAGAATAAAAGAAAAGATTCCGAAAGCAGGAAATATTGCAAGTTACATACAAAGAAATTCGTGGTATCCAATCTATCAGAATACGGATATCAAGTATTTTGATGAAGCAGTGAAGGGATTAGAGGCACAGCTTGAAGAACTTGCGAAAGCACAAAAGTTTATCTTCATGGAATATCATGCGATAGAAGATGCTGAAGCTTGGCATAAGATTCAAGATGTTCTGGAAGAGAGAGTAAAAGCCGGTGTGGAAGTCAGGGTATTCTATGATGATATGGGGTCTATAGGTTTTATTAACACAGATTTTGTAAAAAAGATTGAGAGTATAGGAATTCATTGTCGTGTATTCAATCCATTTGTGCCAGGCTTAAATCTATTTTTGAACAATCGTGACCACAGAAAAATAACAGTAATTGATGGAAAAGTTGGATTTACAGGTGGATATAATCTTGCAAATGAATACTTTAATTATACGCATCCGTATGGGCAGTGGAAAGATACCGGTATTCGTTTAGAAGGAGATGCTGTTCAGTCGCTTACAGTGACATTTTTAGAAATGTGGAATGCTGTTAGTGAAAAAGCTACGAATGATACTGATTTTAGTAAATACATTATTCATTACGATTATAAAGCACAGCAAACAGGTTTTGTTCAGCCTTATGCAGACAGTCCTATGGATAATGAGCAGGTCGGAGAAGAAGTTTATATCAGTATGATAAATAAGGCCGAAAATTACTGTTGGTTTATGACACCATATCTAATTATAACAGACGAAATGACACATGCGTTATGTCTGGCTGCTAAGCGAGGGGTAGACGTAAGAATTATCACACCAGGAATTCCTGATAAAAAATTCATTTATAATATAACTCGCTCTTTTTATCATGGATTAGTTAAACATGGTGTTCGTGTTTATGAGTGGACTCCTGGTTTCTGTCATGCAAAAATGAGTGTGGCAGATGACTGTATGGCAACTTGTGGAACAATTAATCTGGATTATCGAAGTTTATATCACCATTTTGAAAACGGCTGTTTTATGGCAGATTGCCAGGCAGTTGTGGAAATAAAAAATGATCTGATAAGAACGATGGGAGAATGTCGTGATGTGACAGACCAATATCAAACCGGACGAAGTGCATATTTGCGACTGGGACAATTATTTATGAGATTATTTGCTGGATTGCTATAAGAATCTGATGAAACGACCTTTCAAAAAACAGTTGATTTAGAAGTTAACTGTTTTTGAAAGGTCGTTTTTGCTATATCTAACAGTCTGTTGTACAAAGAAGATTTTGCATGGATGAAAAAAACAGGCTCTATGTCAAATATTGGGGAGGCTCGTTAAACCGAGTCTCTCTTATCATTTAAAAATCAATACTTAGACGCTAATAAAATAACAAAACTAAAATAACTAAAAAACTACTAAAAATAGACATAGCAAACAAAACCCCTAGGGGTTTTGCGAAATTTTCCCGTTTCCCTAATCACTACTTACAAGCAAACATAATTCTTTTTCTAAACAAATTGAAGTTTTTCATACCAAAACAATTTCTCTTTAAGGTCTTTATCTTAGTATGAGTACCTTCTAAAGGACCATTAGACCAAGAGTAATCAAATGAATTACATATCTCATCAAACCAATTTTTAAATGCTGTTATACAAGATTTAAATTCTTTTAAATTTGATTCTTCAGCTCTTCTTATCCACTCTCTTAAAGATTTAGCTGCTCTAACTCTATTGGGTTGAGTGAGGACATACTGGTAGAACAATTCCTTTAACCTATATGCAAATTTTAAATCATCACAAAAACTGAGCATTAAAGAAACATCTTCAGCTTGTTCAGAAGTTAATTTAGAAGCAGGTTTTGTAAGTAAACTCCTACTTCTCTTAAAATATTTTCTAAGCTTTGAAGAAATATCCTTTTGAATTCTCTTTCTAACATTCTCTAAAGCCCAAGAAACTTGTCTTATGAAATGATACCTATCAATAATATGGATAGAAGTTTTAAAGAACCTATTCTTAACAGACTTAAAAGTATTAGACATATCACTTACAAAAAACTTAACACCTTGTTTCTCCTTGTTAGAAATTCTTTCAAAGTAGCTAAATAAAAAGTTTTTATCCCTAGTAGGCAAAATATCAATGATAGAGTGTTTAGAACCATTAAGAAGAGAAGTCTGATACTTAATATTTCCACTGTCTCCTTTGAACTCACTTGTGCCCTATGGGTATCTATACAAAGAACTTCAGAAAGCCTATCTCTAGAAACACTTAAACAATTTAAAATTCTTAAAACAGTATTAGAAGAAACATTATATCTGTTAGCAATAGAAGAAATAGAGTAGAGCTCATCAAACTCATAAACAATAGCAAAAACAAGTCTATTAGTCATAGTGTGACCCTTAGCAATAAAATCAAGTTTCCTTTCAAAACGACAACCACAAGACTTACAATCATACCTAGTTTTCTTTAAATGAATAAGGCATTTCTTGCCACGGATATGGGTATCCTTAATCTTTTGAATTCTATGATCATGAACCCAAATTCTTTTAGAACCACAGTGAGGGTAAGTATCCATCTTTTTAACAGAAGCATGGACATGAATAAAGTCATTATCCTCATAAAAGCTATCAAAAACTACATCTTTAAAACCTAACAAATTCATGTTATTATTATTTTGCACTTATATGCACCTCCAGACTTTGTTTGTAGTTATTTTAAGTTTAGGACTAAATGCGTATAGAGGTAACTACTCCCAAAATGGTGGTTACCTTTTTTATTTGGCAATATTTGAAAAACTTTGTTGACAAATATCAACCGACCCTGACTTTTCCTATTTTTTTATCTTTCTACCTCTTTCCCATAATAATTTTCGTAGTTTTTCCTATACTGAACGAGGTCAGAAAATTGTTCTTTATTCAAAGAATACTCTTGCATAAGGGTGTTCTTTTTTTCTTGCAATTTATCAAGTTTGGATAGTATTTCTTTTGTATTTGGTAGTTTTTTATAGTTTTCTAAAATTTCTTTTGCGGCTATTTTATAGACGGAAAGTTCGCTATAATATTCTTCTGCAAATTGTTTATCATCAGGATTTTTCTTGTGGTATTTATAGATTTCACGATACTTATTTATAGTATTTATATTTTCCATATCTTGAGATAAACTCTTCAATTCAGTTTCAATTTTCTTTATTCTATCTAACAAGTCTTGTCTATCATCAGCAGATTTTTTGATCAGGTCATCGAGTTGAGTAATTGAATTAATTCCTTGTTCTCTAAGCTTAATTATCGATTCAGCCATTGTTTTGATATTGTGTTTTCTTGCCCAAACTTCATAACCTTTTGAGGATTGAGCTTTTTCATTAGTAGATATATCAATGACGTTTCCTACACGTTTTTTAATAGGATTAGCTTTGTTTTTAATAGCTAAATCTATTCTTTCTTTGATTTTTTCCTCGGTATAATCTTCTCCGATAGTCTTTGATCTTGTAAATCTTTGCTTATCTTTATGACGAAAAGCAATGTGTTTACCAAACTTAATTTCATAATCAATAGACTTCATATTTTCTAAAAATTCTTCCCACGATTTAGACTTATTAATCATTCTATCTATATCAAATTGTAGTTTAGACTTCCAAGAATTTCTTTTCTTGTTTTGGTCATATTCGTACCAAGATTTACCAGCAGTTTTGTATTTTCTTTTGTAAGCTTCATAGTATTTATCAATGACTGAAAGCTTATTTACTTTACATAATTCATCACTTTGATACCTGATTTTGTGGTAAGATTTTTTGTTAGATTGATAGCATTTACCAGTCTTGTAATTAACATTATTAAAAATAATATGGTTATGGATATGCCCTCTATCTATATGAGTTGCAAGAACAAATTCATAATCTTCTTTTAAAATTTTCTTACATAATTCCATTCCAATTTCGTGAGCTTTTATAGGATCAACCTCTCCTGGTAGAAAAGATTGGATTAAATGTCTAGCCAAAACTATACCTTTAGTATCATTGTCTTCTCGTGTTTTCATAAATTGAATGTGTGCAGTAGACGGATGACAATTAAATGAAGATACTAAGACTTTTTCATCAGTTTTTTCACTCTTAGTTATATAATCTATTGCCAAATTTAGAGTTGATTTTATAGGATGTATTTTTGTAATTGCCATACTAATCACCAGAACTTTCTTTTGATTTGTTAAGAAGTAGGGAATGGATTTGCCATATTTCTTTTGATAATTTTTCTATCTGCTTATTCATTGATTTGATTTCATTTTTGTAAATAACACCAGTTGTATTAGTAGCTTTTGTAATCTGGTTTATATTATTTGTTGCATTTGAAAGTAACCATTGTAGGTTTCTAAATGGTTCTAAATCTACTACATAAATCTCTTTTTCCAATACACATTTTCTAAGAAAGTGGGACATAGTTTTGCAATTAGCAAGTTTCATTTTCTTTTCAAAAACTTCTTTTTCTTTATCTGTTAAATATATTTTAAGCTGATTTTTTCTCTTTCTATTATCCATAGTATATCTCCTTATCATAAAATATTGGGGTCTTAGGGTTCTCCCTAACAAGGTAAAATTGATAAAAAAAGAAGCAGTCCATAAAGGGTCTGCTTCATCAATTTATCGTAAGTGGGTACTCACTTACTGTGCTTGCTATTAAAGTTATAAGCGTTAAGCGTTTATTCAGTTTTATTAATTATACCGCATTTAAATAAATTAATTAAGAAGTATACGGTAGAGTAGAGCAAAATTTATAATTTGATTGATATTGAAAATATTTTTCAATTAAGATATAATAAAAACCGAGGGAATCCTCGGAAAATAATCGAATGATTGGAGGTATTTTATTGAAAGATAAGGAAACAAAAGTTGGTCAAATTAGAAAAAAAGAAATTCGAGATGCAGCAATGAGATGTTTTTTGAATAAAGGATTTCAGAATACAACAATGGAAGATGTGATTAAAGAAGTTGGCATGAGCACAGGTGGTGTCTATCATCATTATAAAAGCACAGCTGAAATGCTTAAAGATTTAATGCTTGATGGAAATCAGTATAGAAATAATTTAATTGATAATTATTTAGAAGCTCACATAGGTCAAGATAAATATGAACAGATGAGTGAAATTTTAGTGGATAAGTGTCTACCAGATACAGATATTACTAAGGTTTATTCTCTTTTATTACAATCAAAAAAATATAATGAAGATTTAGAAAAGATGTTTCAAGATTTGAAAACAGAAACAGTAAATCAATTAGATTCAATATCTAATAAATTAGGAATTGATTCAAAGATTTTTGAAGATGGTTTTTTAGTAAATTATATAAATGGAATGATATTAAGCTCGCAAGTTCTTAATGCAAGAGATTCATATGATGAGAATAGGAAATATCTAAAAGATACAATTTTAAATTATATTTTAGATTTAGAAAAAAATAGATAACTAAGGAGGTTTCAGAAATGAATAAAAAATTAGAAGTTAGAGATTTAATTAATGTTGGTTTGTTTGCAGTACTTGGGTTTATTTTTATGCTAATAGGCTCATTTACAGCTATGGTTCCTGTTTTGATGCCAATTGTTCCCTTAGTACAGGGAATTTTAGTTGGACCTAGTAACATGCTTTTTTCAACAAAAATTAAGAAGCCAGGAATGCTTTTTATTCAAACAATGCTAATATCTTTAGCTTATGTCATCATGGGTCATGGTCCATGGGCACTTTTAACAGGAGCAATTGCAGGATTTATTGGAGAAATAATATTAAAAACAGGCTCTTATGACAGTAAAGGAAAATCTAGATTAGCATTTTCTTTTTCAAGTCTTTGCACTTTAGGAAACTATGTTCCGATTATCATCTCAAGAAATGAGTATGCACAAGGGCTTTTAAATCAAGGTTATAATCAAGAATTTATTGACACAATGATGAAAGTTATGCCTGATTGGATTTTAATAGTTATGGCTATTTTAGGATTTATTGGTGCTTTTGTAGGTTGTAGCTTAGGAATTGTGTTTTTGAAAAAACATTTTTCAAAAATTGGTAAGTAAGAATTAGGGAGCGGGTTATTAGATATGATAAGGATAGATTTTAGAGCAAAATTATTTTTAATGATGGTTATTTCTTTTATTATGACAATTGGAAATATTCAAAGCCTAAATCCTATATATTATGTATTAATATGTATGCTCCCTACTTTTTTATTATTTTTATCTGGACATATAAAATCCGGGATTAAATCAATCATACTTTTTATAATATTGAATATTATAGAAATTAATATTAGGGAATTAAATGATTCTATAATATTATCACTTATACACATAGTTATAATTATAATAAAAAGAGTTTTTGCACCTATGGTTATGGGAAATTATATAATTTTAACGACTAGTGTAGGAGAAGCAATTTGTTCATTAAAAAAGGTGAAGTGTCCTGATCAGATAGCCATTCCTGTTGCGGTTATGGTTAGATATTTTTATGCAACAAGAATTGAGTATAGACAAATAAAACAAGCTATTTATTTGAGGGGTATAAGTTTTAGGAAATTTTTAAAGAATCCTATTTTATTAATTGAATATAGGATAATCCCACTATTGATGACCCTATCAAATTCTGCTGATGAATTGACAGTAGCTTCATTAACTAAGGGTCTTGCTGTCAATCAAAATAGATCAAATATTAGAGAAGCAAAGTTAACATTTACTGACTATTTAATTTTTTTTGTTTCTATTTTAGTTTTATTTTTTTATATAAGAGGTAGAAAATATGCTTAAAATAAGAAAGCTTGATTTATCTTTTGATGATGAAAATATCTTAAAAAATCTAAATTTTGAATGTAAAGCTGGTGAAATTACAGTTATTACAGGACATTCTGGATGTGGAAAAAGCACACTATTAAAAGCAATTAATGGAGTAATACCTGAATACCTTGATGCTAATATTAGTGGAGAAATAAAATATAACAGCCTAGATTTACTTAGTAAAAATATATTTGAAAGATCATGTATTATTTCAAATGTATTTCAAAATCCAAAATCTCAATTTTACTGTATGAATTCCACTGAGGAGTTAGCCTTTCAGCTAGAAAATAGAAATACTGACAAGTCAGAGATAATCAATAGAATAAAGAAATACTCAAAACTCTTAAATATAGAATACTTATTAGACAAAAATATATTTGATTTATCTGGTGGAGAAAAGCAAATGATAGCACTTGCAGCTTGTGCAATTTCTGAAAATGATATTATTTTATTAGATGAACCATCTTCATCATTAGATAATGAATCTATAGAAAGGTTAAAAGAAGCCTTAGTGAAATTAAAAGAATTAAATAAGATAATAATTGTTGTGGAACATAGATTATTTTATTTAAAAGATATAATGGATAGGCTCTGTATTATTGATAATGAGTCTTTAATTTCATACGAAAAAGAAGATTTAAATGATTATAATTTGAAAGCTATTGCAGAAGGATATGGACTTAGAACATTTAATAAAATAGAGAAAAGTGATTTAGAGATTAATAAATATTATAAAGTGAATTTATTGGATGATAAAAATAATTTTAGAAATGGAGATTTATCATGTCATAATTTTAAGAAAAAATATGAAAAGAATAAAATTTTTGACTTTAGTATTTCCTTTAATAAGGGAGTAAATTTTATCATTGGAAAAAATGGAATAGGGAAAAGTACTTTCATTAAATTATTGACCGGTACTACAAAAGGTCACGGAGATGTATTTGTTAATCAAAAAAAAGTTACAAAACAAAATAAAGAAATTTTTATGGTAATGCAAGATCCTAGCTCCCAGCTTTTTACAGAAAGTGTATTATCGGAAGTATCAACAGTAAGTGAAGATAAAAGCCTAAATGAAAAAATGTTGGAAAAGATGGGATTATTATCAAAGCTTGAAAAACATCCTCAAAGTTTATCGGGAGGAGAGAAGCAAAGATTGTTGATTGCTATAGCAAGGCTTAGTAATAAACCTATTATTATCTTAGATGAGCCTACAAGTGGATTATGTAAACCACAGATGAATACATTAATTAATTTCCTACACGATATGGAGAGAGAAGGAAAACTCATTATAATTATTACACACGATTTTGAATTTATAAAACACTGTGATGGTACAATATATGAATTTCTAAAATAAAATGAAAATGGATACAATTATGGAGGTGTTAAATTATGAAAGAAAAAAGTCCTGCTGTAATATTGTGGGAGCTTGCATATAAGGAACATTCAAAGTTAAAAACATCTGTATTTATAGCAAGTATCGGTGTTATTGCCGGAATTGTTCCATACATTGCTGCAAGCCGTATTTTAGTCTATTTATTAAATGGAATTGCAGATTTCAAGGTCTATTTTTTATGGATGGGAATAGGTCTGTTATCTTATATTTTAAAATCTGTTTTATACTCTACGGCGTTATCTGTATCTCATAAAGCGACTTTTAGTGTATTGAAAGATATTCGCTTGAGAATGCTTGATAAACTTCCGAAGATGCCGTTAGGAGAAATAATCTCTGTTCCAAGCGGAAACTTTAAGCAGATTATAGTGGATCAGGTTGAAAGTATGGAGAAACCGCTCGCTCACCTGTTGCCTGAAATGACATCGAATCTCTTAGGTTCTTTGAGTATATTTATTTACTTATTATTTCTTGATTGGAGAATGGCTCTTTTATCATTAGTATCCATTCCTTTGGGGATGCTTTTTATGGGACTCGTAATGAAAAATTATGCTGTTCAATATGAAGGATCTGTAAAGGTAAATCGAGAAATGAATTCTGCAATTATTGAGTATGTCAATGGAATAGAAGTGATAAAAACATTTAATCAAGACAAGAGATCGTACGCAAAGTACAAAAATAAAGTCATTGCAAATGCAAGATACTTTTATGAATGGATGAAGAGCTGTCAGTTACCTGTATCTTTATCTAAAAACATATCTCCTACTACAATGATAACAGTGCTTCCATTTGGTTGGTATTTCTACATTAGCGGAAGTTTAAGTGCAGAAGTATTTATATCTGTAATTATTCTATCTTTAGGTATTGCAGGACCTTTACTTGAAACAATCAATTTTGTTGATGGTCTTGCTAAGATAGGGACTATTGCAAATTCTATTAACTTAATTTTAGAAGGAAAAGAACAAAAGCATTCTGATAGAGAAGTGACTATCCAGCAATATAACATTGATTTACAAAATGTAAAGTTTGGATATGAAGAAGAAAAAGAAATTCTTCATGGAATATCCCTAAACATAAAAGAAGGGACAACAGTGGCTTTTGTTGGACCAAGTGGAAGTGGCAAGTCAACGTTAGCAAAATTAATAGCTGGATATTGGGATATCATGGAAGGAAATATAAATATTGGTGGACACAATCTTAAGGAAATTCCATTAAAGCAATTATATAGTTTGACCGCCTTTGTTTCTCAGGATAATTTTTTGTTCAACGAAAGTATTAGGGAGAATATAAGAATGGGCAATCCAAGTGCCAGTGATAAAGAAGTAGAAGACATTGCTAAGAAATCGGGTTGTCATGATTTTATTATGAAAATGGAACATGGTTACGATACGGTTGTCGGAAGCAGCGGAAGTCATGTTTCCGGAGGAGAAAGACAGAGAATATCCATAGCGAGAGCAATGCTCAAGAATTCTCCGATAGTGATACTGGATGAAGCGACTTCGTATATTGATCCAGAGAATGAAGTGATTATTAAAGAGGCTCTATCTAAATTGATACAAAATAAAACTGTTATTGTTATTGCACATAGGTTGTCAACAATAACAGATGCAGATCAAATATTTTTGATTGAGAATGGAGAGCTTATTTCACATGGTAAGCATGAAGAACTTATGGAAGATTCTGAGTTATACCAAAAGATGTGGAATGCTCATATTGGAGTAAAGGATGGTGAAATAAAATGATAAGTGCCTTAAAGAAAATTTTAGATTTCTCAGGTGATGAGAAGAAAAATATATACCATTCTATATGGGTAAGTTTCTTGTTTGCAATTTTTCACATGCTCCAAATCAGTGCAATATACATTATTGTTAAAGCTATTGTTGAAAAAGATATGAGTATGACACCTGCATGGATTGCTTTGATACTTCTTGTTATAAGCATAGTTGGCAGAAGTGTTGCAAATTATTATTCACAGTTACAGCAATGCCATGCAAGTTATTTTATGGTGGCAAATAAAAGAGTTGCAATAGGTGAAATGTTAAAAAAAATACCTATGGGATTTTTCAATGAAAACAATATTGGTAAAGTGGTTGGAATTTCTACAACCGTTTTAGAAGATGTAGAAAATACCGCAGCAATGGTTATGGTAAATACATTATCAGGTTTTATAAACACGATAATATTTACAATAATGATTTTAGCATTTGAGTGGAGAATAGGTTTTATTGTTGCAATTGGATGCCTATTGTACTTATTTGTTCTATCAAAAATGGAAAGCAAATCAAGGAGTGTTCTTCCTAAAAGACAAAAAGCATCTGCTAAATTGGTTGATGCCATTTTAGAGCAAATTGGTGGAATGGCTGTTATAAAAGCCTTTAATTTAACAGGGAAAGGCGATGAAAAAGTCAGAAGTGCTATTGAAAATACCAGAAAAACAAATCTTGATTGTGAAAAGCTGTTTACACCTTATACAATTTTGCAAAATATTCTTTTAGATTTGTTTAGCATATTAATCATAGGTGCAGGTATTTTCTTCTATTACAGAGGAGAACTATCGTTTCTAAATACTGTTATGACGATCATAATTTCATTTCTTGCTTTTTCACAAATTAAATTGGCGGGAAGTGCAACAACTGCTCTCAGGGTTGTCAGTGGATCTATTGAACAAACTAATGCATTAGAAGGATTTCCACAAATGGATATTGATGGAAAAGACATAAAGCCTAATACTTTCGATATTTCTTTTGGTAATGTAGAGTTTTCATATTCAGGCAAAAAAATCCTTGATGATATATCTATTGAGATACCGCAGAAACAGATGACTGCGATAGTTGGACCATCGGGAGCTGGGAAAACTACATTTTGCAATTTAATCGCAAGATTCTGGGATATAGATAAAGGGGAAATTAGCATAGGTGGTCATGATATAAAAGAATACTCTTTAGAATCATTGATGAGGCAAATCAGTATGGTTTTTCAAAATGTATATTTGTTCCAAGACACAATAGAAAATAACATAAAATTTGCTAAGCCTGATGCCACACATGAAGAAGTAGTAAAAGTTGCTAAGAAGGCTTGTTGTCATGAATTTATTATGTCTCTTCCTAAGCAATATGAAACAGTTATAGGTGAAGGCGGAACAAGTTTATCCGGAGGAGAAAGACAAAGAATATCAATAGCTAGAGCGATGATAAAAAATGCTCCAATCATCATTTTTGACGAAGCTACTGCAAATGTTGACCCTGAAAATGAGGATAAACTACAGATTGCTATGGAAGAACTTACAAGAGATAGAACTGTAATAATGATTGCACACAGACTAAAAACCATAAAAAATGCAAATCAAATTCTTGTATTGGCTAATGGAAAGATAACGCAACAAGGTACACATGAAGAACTTATTCAAGTTGATGGTATCTACAAAAAATTTGTTGAAGCAAGACAAGTGGCAGCAAAGTGGCAGTTGTCATAAGTTATAAAAATATTGAAAAAAACTGGAGGAAGTCATATGGGAAAACAAGATATGAAAACACAACTTTTAACCAAAAGTCCTAAAGATTTATTGTTTCAGTTAGCTATTCCGGGAATTATAGGAATGATAGTTATAGGGCTATATCCATTTATGGACGGAATTTTTGCTGGATGGATTATTGGAGACTATGCAATGTCTGCTATTAGTATATCCATGTCCTTAACAATAATAAATGGTGGAGTATCAGCACTTATTGGAGTTGGTAGTGCATCAATATTATCAAGGGCGATTGGAAAGGGAGATAAAGAAACAACTGACAAGATATTTGGAAATTTTTGTTATTGGGTAATTTTATTCTCTATAGTTATCACAATATTAGGTTTGATATTTGCACCTAATTTTTTGGATTTAGTAGGAGCGAAGGGGAATATTAAAGAACTTGGAGTCAGATATTTAAGAGTAGTTTTTTTGGGCTCCATATTTGTTAACTTTGCTCAAGCCGGAAATATGACAATGCGTGGTGAAGGTGCAGTAAAGCAATCAATGATTATTATGGGGGTAGGAGCAATATTAAACATTATTTTAGATCCTATTTTCATGAAGTTGATGGGAGAATATGCGATTGAAGGGGCAGCTATTGCAACTGTAATCTCTCAAATTGTGCAAGCTATATTAACCTTACGCTATTTTTCAAAGAAAAGTGCTTTTGTGAGGATTCATAAAATCCAAAAGAGTAAGGATATTTCCAGTGAAATGTTTAGCATAGGAAGTTCTGCAATGATGATGCAAATTTTGTTTGCAGTACAACAAACATTCTTGTTTAAGCAAGCTTTCGCATACGGTGGAGATAATTGGGGAATTTTAATGGCTGCTACAATGAGATTGTATATGTTCTCCTTTATTCCTCTTTGGGGAATGAGCCAAGGTTTACAGCCTGTTATTGGGGCAAATTTCGGAGCAAAGCAATATAAAAGAGTAAAAGATACAATGAAGGTTTTTATGTACGGAGCAACTATTCTTGCAGCTCTTTCATGGATACCATCGATGTTTTATTCAGAAAAATTACTATCACTATTCAGTGTAAGAAGTGAAATCATAGAAGCTGGTGTTATGAATTTCAAGATGTTTTATTCCACATTTATTTTGTATGGAATTATGATAATGACACTTACATTCTTTCAATCTATTGGAGATGGGAAAAAAGCAAGCATGATTGTAATGCTTAGACAACTGATTTTGTTTATTCCGGCTATATTATTGCTTCCAAAGTTTTTTGGAGCAAGTGCAGTTTGGTGGGCTGAACCTATTGTAGATTTTAGTATGATTATGTTGGGACTGTTTTTAATGCTTAATGGACTTAGGAAAATGGGAAAAGACAAAGCGTAAATACAAGGACATTTGATATAAAAGCGAAAATAATCAAAAGAGGCTGTAGGTATGGATGCTATTTATCTATAATGAACGGAGGGAAAGGGAGATGAACAAGTGTATAAGTTACCTTGTAGAATTGAAATGGAATAAAAATACTCCTTTTTTCTATAATTCTTGTAGTTGTCTGTCTTTACATATTCTCGTCTAAACAATTAAATATAGTAAAAGAAAGAACGGATTTCTTTCATTTCAGAGGACTTCTTATGCCAAGATGCAGGAGTCCTCCTTTTTTGTCTGAATAAAAAATAGACAAAAAAGAAATGGAGGAAACTTTATGGCAAAAGAGTATTACCTTTATGTCAACGGACAAAGGGTTAAAGTCAGCGAGCAGATATATAAAGTCTACTGGCGAGAAAAAGAACACGAAAAGTATTTGGAGCAGGTGGACAAGAAAAACCACTTGCTCTTTTTTTCATCTCTAAATCACGATGGGAATTTTGAAAATAATCTAGAAGATAAAAATGTTGATGTTGAAAAAGTTGTAGCTACACAAATAATGATTGAAGCACTAAGAAATGCTATGTCAAAGTTAAATGAGGAGGAACGGGAAATAATCGAAAGATTATATTTCAATGATGAAACACTTCGTGCAGTAGCAAAGACTCAAAATATATCACATCCTGCTTTAATAAAAAGGCGAGATAAGATTTTAGAAAAACTAAAGAAATTTATAGAAGAAATATAGTTTCTGGTTACCAAAGAGGGCAAATTTTCCTTTATAAAGTGAGGGGAGTTTTGTCCTCTTTCTATTTTAAAAGAAATTTAAACAATATTTGAACCATAACAATTAAATAGACCAAGACAAGACATTAATCATTTTTGGAGCGTAATAATCTATCCGCCAAGATCTTTCTGCTGAATAATTCGGCAAAACAATTACTGCTAAGCAAAAAGCAAGGGAAGAAGAAAGGGAGCGATAAGTAAGAGTTTGAATATAGGGAGGGATACCCTATTCGCTACGAAGAAAATGAGGATAATGATACTTCTAAGGTTGAAGCCGGCTCATCCTGAACAGAGGCGGAGGTGAGATTCCTATGTTGCTAATCCAAGGCACTTGTCAATGTCAAAAAACTTTAAAAATATTAAAATAAATATTTTAAATATATTATTTGGAGGATTTATGATTAACGAAAATATAAAAGGTGTTCGTGTTTCTGAGAAAGCATTTCTAACATTAAAAGAAGCATCTGAATATTTTAATATTGGTCAAGATAAAGTTAGACAATTAACGGATGAAAATGATTGCGATTTTGTATTATTTAATGGTAGTAAGCGTCTTATTAAGAAAAAGTTAATGGAAGAATATTTAAATAGACAGTTCTCTATATAATCTAAAACTATATATAAAACACGCTTAATGCGGTATAATAATTATAGCGTGTCTTTTATCAAAAAAGGAGAATTTTTATGGTAAAAAGACGCAAAGATAGTAAAGGGGTTGTTTTAAAAGACGGTGAATATCAAAGGTCAAATGGCACTTATGAATTTAAGTGGCAAGACAAAATAGGGCGTAGAAAATCTATCTATGCGAAAACTCTAAAGGAATTAAGAGAAAAGGAATTGGATATTTTACGCAATACTATAGATGGAATCAACAACGAAGGAAGTAGCTTGTCTGTAAATGATACTTTTAAGTTATGGACAAAGGTAAAAAGAGGTTTAAAGGATAATACCTTTAAAAATTACATCTATATGTATCAACAATTCGTCGAACCGACTTTTGGTCGTATTAAACTATCTGATATTAAAAGATCTGATGTTAGAAGTTTTTATAACAGATTAAAGGAAGACCAGGGATTGATGGTTTCTACCATAGATTGTGTTCATACTGTGCTACATCAGGTTTTAGAATTAGCAGTGGATGACGAATATATAAGGTTTAATCCATCTGACAATGCTTTGAAGGAATTGAAAGTAGCTTATCGAAATGAATCTCCGAAGAAAAAAGCCATGACAATAGAAGAACAGGTGCTATTTGAAGAATATTTATCTAATAGTGACGAATATAAAAAATGGTATCCAATATTCATTGTTATGCTTTGGACAGGAATGAGAGTTGGAGAAGTTACAGGATTGCAATGGGACGATATAGATTTTGACAATGGTCTTATAAGTGTAAATAGGACTTTGGTATATTATAGTAAAGGTAAAGGATTAAACAATAGATATGCTATTAATACACCGAAGACAGAATCAGGTAAGCGAAGTATTCCTATGGTTCAAAAAGTAAAAGATGCTTTTCTTATGGAAAGAGAGTTACAAAAGACTTTTGGAATCGAATGTTGTGATTCAATCGATGGATTTAAAGACTTTGTATTTTTAAATAGATTCGGAAAGGTTCACAATAATGGAACACTTAATAAAGCTTTAAGAAGAATTGTTAGGGATTGCAATTTAAGTATAATGGATAAAAATAAATCGAACTCTAATGATATTCTATTAGTTCCACATTTAAGCAATCACATTTTCAGACACACCTTTACTACAAGGCTTAATGAACAAAATATAAATACAAAAGCAATGCAGTCTATTCTAGGTCATTCTGATATTAGTACAACAATGGATATATATGTAGATGCAACAGAAGATTTTAAGATAGAACAGATGGGAGAATTTGAAAAAGCGATGAAATTTATATTTTAGAATTTACGACAGCTTACGACAAATTTACGACAATTTGCTAGAAATCTATAGGCACTTATAGAGAGTTAGCAAATTGTCGTAAATTGAGAAGTACCAT
>NZ_AEAA01000066.1:0-2093 GCF_000179335.1 Peptoniphilus sp. oral taxon 836 str. F0141 | reverse complement strand
ACTTTGCTTCTGAATTATTAATCATCTTTTCCTCCAAATTAATTAAAAAAGGCAAGGTAAATGACCTTTGCCTTAATATAACAATCTATTCTATTTAATATACTGCACATTCGTCTATGAAAATTGAATTTCTAAATCTTCATTGTAAACAAGTGCAGATTCAATAACAAAGGATGCTATTTTAGAACTTATATCTAGTGCAAAATTCATATCAGTATCAAAACTTATAGGAGCATTTTTATATTCACATATAACTGTTTCTATATATTCTTTAACTCTAACTTTAAGCTTTTTATCAACATTTTCGAATAAATCTAAATTTTTAGTATTTATAACGTACTCATAATTTTCTTCCTTAAATTTTTGTGATAACACATATACATTAAGGTCTGATTCATACTTAATATGTGCTTTCATATCATCAAAGAAAGTCATCCTATAAGCATGCGGATAGCAACAATAATCAGAAAGATAATGAGAAATTATACCTAACTTCTTAGATAAATAATTAATCAAAATAGGATTAGTGTTCTCTTGTAAATTTGAATATCTACAAAAATAAATCAAGTTAGATATCTCTTTAGAAATAAAATTTATTGACTCCTTTTGATAATGTCTTATTAGTTTGTAATAAGGCAAAACATCAGGACAAACACTTCCCCATTGTATCTTATTCAAATTTAAATTAATGTTATAATCTTGTTTTACCCTTTGATGAATAATAGTTGCTATAACTTTATGAGTATTAGCTAAAATTTTAAGCACTCCCTTTAATTAAAATACAATTAATTTTGCAATTCATTTATAATTTTATCTAATAATAAAAAAAATGTCAATGTTAGTGATTGACATTTTCATTTGAAATTATTATTAATATTTCAAATCTTTTATTTCATTGTTTATAGCATCCCAAATATCAAAAGTTTCAAAACCCAATCTCCAAGATGCAATCCCTCTTAACTTGTACTTATTAACTAGACTGGTTTTAAGAGCTAAAGAATTTTTCTCTTCCAACCAAATTTTATAAAGGGCATCACCCTCGTTAAATTCCACATAAAATTGTCCACATTCGTCATTCCACTTAGGTGTTAATCCCTTAGAACCAATAATATTATTAGTTTGGTCCATAGAAATTGCTTTAGAAGAAACTTTACCATTTTTTTCGCACCAAAGCCTTGAATATAAAGGAACTCCTAAAATCATTTTATCTCTAGGAATTGACTTGAACAAAACATTAATTGAACCTTCAACCCAAGGATATTCAGCAACTGAACCTGACTTTTCAGAAGATGACCAATGTTGGTCATATGCCATTATTACAACTAAGTCACAAATCTCTGCAAGTGCTTTTCTATCGTAGGGTTCTTTTGTTACATCCGATGATATCTGTGGAGTTACATCAACTGAAATCATTATATTTTCTGACTTTGCTTTTTCAGATAATTCTTTTACAAAAGTTGTAAATAAATCTCTGTCACTAATTTTAAAACCTTCAAAGTCAATATTTAGACCTTTCATGCCATATTTTTTACATAATTCTATAGTTTTATCAATTATTTTTTTTCTTGAATTTTCATTTGACAATGCCTTGTTAGTAATCTCTGCATCAAAAGAGTTATCAAGATATCCCCAAACATCAATACCCATAGCTCTATATCTATTGACATAATCAATATTTCCCCTATCAATTAAATCCCCATTTCCATTCATAATAGAAAACCATGTTGGAATTATGATATCAACACCTGGTATATTTTTAATATTTGCAATCTTATCTTCAGAATGTCCAGCATAAGTGTAATCCCAAGTAATGTTTAAGGGTTTTTTTGCTTGAGTATTCAATTCATGCGGCGGAATTTCTGTAATATTATCTAAATAATCTTTATGGACATAACCAGCATATCCGTTATATTCTCTTACCCTATAATAAGAATTTTCTTGGTCATATAGAAATACTTTACTATTTTTAGGAACTTTTTTAATTAATTTTGATCTTTTCTTAGACATTTCTCTCAAGTTTACATCAGTTGTTGTTGTAGCAATTTTATGAGAAATGCTTAAATTATCAAGAACATATGACTTGTTATCTTTAT